>NZ_JBQCXF010000108.1:0-8536 GCF_051956635.1 Neisseria sp. P0022.S010
ACAATGCGGCTAAACGCATTCAATTGGGTACAAACCTGACTCGCGGTTTGGGTGCCGGTGCAAATCCTGAAATCGGCCGCGCCGCTGCTCAAGAAGATCGCGAAGCCATCGAAGATGCCATCCGCGGCGCAAACATGCTGTTCATCACTACCGGTATGGGTGGTGGTACAGGTACCGGCTCTGCTCCTGTTGTGGCTGAAATCGCAAAAGAAATGGGTATCCTGACCGTTGCGGTTGTGACTCGTCCGTTTGCTTACGAAGGCAAACGCGTACATATCGCTCAAGCAGGTTTGGATCAGCTCAAAGAGCGCGTTGATTCCCTGATTATTATCCCGAACGACAAATTGATGACTGCCTTGGGCGAAGACGTGACCATGCGTGAAGCTTTCCGTGCGGCCGACAATGTACTGCGTGACGCGGTTGCTGGTATTTCCGAAGTGGTGACTTGCCCTAGCGACATGATCAACTTGGACTTCGCCGACGTGAAAACCGTGATGAGCAATCGCGGTATCGCCATGATGGGTTCAGGTTTCGCGCAAGGTATCGACCGTGCCCGTTTGGCTACTGATCAAGCTATCTCCAGCCCGCTCTTGGATAACGTTACTTTGGATGGCGCACGCGGTGTATTGGTAAACATTACCACTGCTCCTGGCTGCCTGAAAATGTCTGAGTTCAACGAGATTATGCGTATAGTCAACCAAAATGCACACCCTGAAGTGGAATGCAAATTTGGTGCTGCCGAAGACGAGAGCATGAGCGAAGACGCTATCCGTATTACCATCATTGCTACCGGCTTGAAAGAAAACGGTACTGACAACCAACTGCGCGCTGCTGCCCGTACCCAACAATTGGTACGCGGTGCGGAAGAAGCGCCTCAAGCTCAAAGCCAAAGCAGCGCTGAAAGCTTGGTTCGTACCAACCGCAATATCCGTTCTATGAATCTGACAGCGGCTGATTTCAGCAACCAGTCTGTACTGGATGACTTTGAAATTCCGGCTATCTTGCGCCGTCAGCAACATACTTCTGATAAATAATCAGGATCATGCATGAAAAGACCTGCCTTAAAGGCGGGTCTTTTTTATTAGCAGAATAAACTTAAGGCCGTCTGAAAGTTTTCAGACGGCCTTAAGTTTTCAAATAAAGCAAATAACAAACTTACCCTTTATTTAGGATCTGTTTGTTTTCGCCCTCACGACGCAACTCTTTGGGCAAGACAAATACAATGCTTTCTTCTGCGCCTTCTCCTTCGCGTATGGTCTCATGTCCCCAATCTTGAATGGTTTGTAAGACTTCTCGAACCAAGACTTCGGGCGCAGATGCACCGGCAGTTACACCGACCTTGGTTTTGTTTTCAAACCATTCTTTTTTCAGATAGGAGGCATTATCGACCATATAGGCATCAACTCCGCGCAATGCGGCTACTTCTCGCAAGCGGTTGCTGTTGGAAGAGTTGGGTGAACCGACAACAATTACGAGATCGCATTCTTCGGCCAATTCTTTAACAGCGGTTTGGCGGTTGGTTGTGGCGTAGCAGATGTCTTCTTTGTGCGGATTACGGATATTGGGAAAGCGTTGATTTAAAGCTGCAATGATGTCTTTGGTTTCGTCTATCGATAAAGTGGTTTGGCTGACGTAGGCAAGTTTGTCAGGATTTTTGACGTTCAGTCCGGCCACATCTTCCACTGTCTCAACCAGAAACATTTTACCCGGAGGTAATTGTCCCATTGTGCCTTCTACTTCGACGTGGCCTTTGTGGCCGATCATGATAATTTCGTAATCTTGCTCATCGAGGCGGGCTACTTCTTTATGGACTTTGGTTACCAGAGGGCAGGTGGCATCAAAAACGCGGAAACCACGTTGTGCCGCTTCTTCCTGTACGGCTTTGGATACGCCGTGAGCTGAGTAAATCAGTGTTGCGCCTTTTGGGACATCTGCCAAGTTATCGACAAATACGGCACCTTTTGCCCGCAGATTGTCGACGACGAATTTGTTGTGAACGACCTCATGGCGGACGTAAATAGGCGCGCCGAATTCTTCGAGTGCACGTTCAACAATGCTGATGGCACGGTCAACACCGGCACAGAAGCCGCGGGGATTGGCAAGGATAATGGTTTTTTGAGTCATGTGTGTTCCGTTTTCAGACGGCCTTTGTGTCGTTTGAAGGTGTTTTTTTGTGCAGCAAACCGTCTATTACCAAGCAAACTGCGCCAACACAGATAAAGCTGTCGGCAATGTTAAATGCGGGGTAAAACCAGTTTTGCCAATAGAAAAGCAGAAAATCGACAACGTGGCCGTGAATCAGACGGTCAACCACATTGCCAATCGCGCCGCCGATAATCATGGCAGCCCCTAGTTTGCCCCAGCGGCCAAACTCATCACGCAAAATGGCACGGGCTAAATACAAGCTGATAACGACGGCCAGACCTAAAAAGAAGAATTTCTGCCAGCCGCCTTGGTCGGCTAAAAAGCTGAATGCCGCGCCTGGATTATAGGCAAGGGTCAGGTCAAAGAAGCCTGGAATGATATTGAGGCGTTCGCCTTCGGTAAAGTGTTTCAAGATTTCCCATTTGCTCAGTTGGTCAAGAATGATGGCAGCGAGGGAAAGTAAGAAAAAGGGAATTTTTGCAGAAGAGGATGAACTCATGTTTTCAGACGGCTTATGTAATAAAGGGTTTATTTTACCTGAAAGCAGGCTGGAAGTGTTTGCGATGGCATCGACGTTAAGGCCGTCTGAAAATAGAAACGCCGCCACTTGAATGTATCAAAGGGCGGCGTGGTAAGCATGTGCGGGTTTATTGGTTTTTAAGTAACGGGAAACCCAGTTTCTCGCGACTTTCAACGAATTTTTGAGCAACGATGCGGCTCAGTGCACGAATACGGCCGATGTAGGTTGCGCGTTCGGTAACGGAAATGGCACCGCGTGCATCCAAGAGGTTGAACGTATGGCCGGCTTTGAGTACAAGCTCGTAAGCAGGCAGGGCAAGACTGGTGTCTTCAACTGTAAGTAGGCGTTTGGCTTGTTCTTCATAGTCGTTGAATTGGCGCAAGAGCCAATCGGCATCGCTGTATTCGAAGTTGTAGGTGGATTGCTCGACTTCATTTTGATGATAAACGTCGCCGTAAGTGACAATGTTGCCATCAAGAGTTTTTGCCCAAACGAGGTCGTATACGTTTTCCACGCCTTGCAGATACATGGCGAGACGCTCGATACCGTAGGTGATTTCACCGAGTACAGGGGAGCAGTCAATGCCACCGACTTGTTGGAAGTAGGTGAATTGGGTTACTTCCATGCCGTTGAGCCAAACTTCCCAACCCAAGCCCCAAGCGCCGAGAGTAGGGTTTTCCCAGTCGTCTTCTACAAAGCGGATATCGTGTACTTTAGGGTCGATACCCAATTCGCGCAGGGAGTCGAGATAGAGGTCTTGAATATTGGCTGGTGCAGGTTTGAGCGCAACTTGGAATTGATAGTAGTGTTGTAGGCGGTTGGGGTTGTCGCCATAGCGGCCGTCTTTGGGGCGGCGGCTGGGTTGAACGTAAGCGGCAAACCAAGGCTCTGGGCCTAACGCGCGCAGGCAGGTGGCTGGATGCGAAGTACCGGCACCGACTTCCATATCGAAAGGTTGGATAATGGTACAGCCTTTGTCTGCCCAGTAGTTTTGTAATTTGAAAATAATTTGTTGGAAGGTGAGCATGGTGGATGGAATAGATTGGAATAAAGAGGGTATTTTACTGTTTTGAGCCTGTTTTGGATAGGCTGAAGGAAGCAGCGCAGTTTATTTGCCGTCCAACAGGTCTGAAAAGGGGTCGTCTTCCGAAGAAACGGTGTATTTTTCTTGTGCCCATTCGCCTAAATCAATGAGTTTGCACCGTTTGCTGCAGAAAGGGCGGTAGGGGCTGTCGGTGTTCCAAACAACTTCTTTGTGGCAGGTCGGACATTTTACAACAGGAGCGGTCATGCAGTTTCTTTCAGTGATTGTGCAATGGATTGATAGTATTGATGCAAGCGGGCAACCTTGATTTTTGCTTCTTCCATGTTATGGGTATTGTCCAATACATCGTCGGCATGCAGCAGTCTGTCACATCGAGAAGCTTGGGTAGCCATGATTTGACGCGTTTGTTCTTTTGAAAAACCATTGCGTTGATGTACGCGTTCGATTTGGACGGACTCTGGAACATCTACAACCAAAATGCGGTCAGTCTCCGCTTTAAATGCCGGATTCTCAATCAAAAGCGGTACATCGACAATGCCGTAGGCGGATGAGGCAAGTTGTTGTTTCTGCTGCTGTATTTTGTTTAAGATTAATGGCAGAAGCAGGTTTTCCAGTTGTTTTTTGGATTGAGGCCGTCTGAAAACTTCTTCCCGTAAAGCCATACGATTCAGACGGCCTTCACTGTCAAAAACCTCATCGCCGAAAAGCTGGCGGATGGCAGGAAGGGCTTCACCGTTTTCAGCGGTCAGTGAACGGCTGATGGCATCGGCATCGATAATGGGTGCGCCAAGTTCGGCAAACATTTGGGCAATAGATGATTTACCGCTACCGATACCGCCGGTCAAGCCTATCCATAATGTCATTATCGGAATCCTGATTGTACGAGCCACCATTGTACCAGTTGGGTAATAGGTGCATTGGCAACCAAAATAATCCATCCTGCTACAGCAAGGCTGGGACCAAAAGCAAAATATTGACCTTTACCGACGCGGGCAATGAGTGCGCCCACCAGTCCGACTAAAGCAGCCATGAAGATCAGAACAGGCAAGATACCTACGCCCAGCCATGCCCCGAGCGCGGCCAAAAGTTTGAAGTCGCCATTGCCCATGCCGATTTTACCGGTCAGAAGTTTATAGACGGCGCATAAAGTATAAAGGCTCATATAGCCTGCGATTGCGCCTAAAACGGCTGAATGCAGGGGTACGAATGTGTCATTCAGATTAAACAGCAGGCCGATCCAGATTAGGGGCTGAGTCAGGTTGTCGGGTAAATATTGTGTATCGGCATCAATAAAGGTCAGCGCAATCAATATGGCAGTCAAAATTAATCCGCCAATAGTTGTACATGACCAGCCGTATTGCCACGCGACAATACTGAATAAGACACTTGTCAGCAGCTCAATCAGCGGATAGCGTATGCCGATAGCGGTTTTGCAGGAGTGGCATTTCCCGCCCAGTAAAACATAGCTGAGGATGGGGATGTTTTGCCAAGGTTTGACTGGGTTTTTGCATTTTGGGCAGCGTGAATTCGGTTTGCACAGATTAAATGGCTGTTTTTCTTCATCTGTCAGCTTGATGCCCAAATGCTCTTTAGAAAATTGTGTCCATTCGCGTTCCATCATTATCGGCGTGCGATAAATGACAACGTTTAGAAAGCTGCCAATCAGCAATCCTAAAATAACGGCTAAAGGAATGGCGAATGGCGCAAGAACGGAGAGGGCGTCGATGGCAGAGTAAATACTATCAAGCATATCAACCTACGACATTACCCAAGTTAAACAGCGGCAGATACATGGCAATCAGCAAGATACCGATGAGCGAACCCAATACCACCATGATGATAGACTCCATCAAGTGAGACAATCGGGAGACGGAGTTGTCTACTTCATCTTCGTAGAATTCGGCAGCTTTGTTCAGCATATCGTCCAAAGAGCCTGACTCTTCGCCGATGGCCGCCATTTGGATCACCATATTGGGGAACATATCCGTACTTTGCATACTGGATGTCAGCGACAGACCTTGGGTTACCTTGGCGCGGATGTCTTGAGTGGCTTCTTCATAGAGAATATTGCCGGATGCGCCTGCAACTGAATCTAATACTTCCACCAAAGGAACGCCGGCTGCGAAGAGGGTGGAAGTCGTACGCGCCCAACGGGCAATGGTTGCTTTACGGACGATGGCGCCAAAAACAGGGAGTCTCAAAATCAGAGCATCGATTCGTTTTTGGAAGGTAGGCGATTTTTCATGGAGTTTGTACAGGCCGAAGGCGGAAACAATCAAAAGGATGATCATAATCCAGCCATAGTCGACGAATAAATCGGACAAGCTCATGACGAGTTGGGTAAGGCTTGGCAGCTCTGCCCCCATATTGGCATAAACTTCTTTAAAGGCAGGCAGTACAAACATCATCATAATGAAGATAAGCGCAATTGCCACCACGATAATGGCAATCGGGTAGGTCAGTGCGGTTTTAACCTTTTTCTTAATGGCTTGCGTTTTTTCTTTATAGACAGCCAGTTTGTCCAATAGGCTTTCCAGTACGCCGCCGGACTCGCCTGCGCTAACCAGATTACAATAAAAGCGGTCGAAATATTTTGGATATTTGGAGAACGATTTACCCAATGCGCTACCTTGTTCGACATCGGAGCGAACCTGCATCAGCATTTCGGTCATGCTCGGATTGGAGTGGCCGCGCGCAACGATTTCAAAAGCCTGCATCAGCGGTAAGCCTGCCTTCATCATCGTTGCCAGTTGGCGGGTGAACACTGTAATGTCTTCTTGGGTAATACGGCGTTTGCGTGCGGTTTTAACTTTGCTGATACGCAAAGGACGAATGCCTCTGCGTTGGAGTTTCTTGCGTGCTTCTTCTTCGTCTTTGGCAACTACTTCACCATGGACAAGACGTTCGGTCTCGGTATTTTTTCCTTCAAAAGTAAAACGCTTGCCTTTGCTTCTTGAGCCGAACAGACTTCTTTTTTGCTCTGCTTGAGCCATGTGTTATCCCTTGTTAGTAAGAAATAAAGCGGACTGTTTCCCCGTGCCGCTTTATTTTAATTTTCGAAAATATGGCAGTTTAGTCATTGGTATGAGCAGTCACTTCTTCCAACGAGGTCAGGCCTTGCATGACTTTCATGAGGCCGGCGCGACGCAAGTCTACCATGCCTTCCTGATAGGCCATGTTCATGATATCAACTTCTGTACCGTTGTTCATAATGACTTTTTGCATTTCATCGCTGACCGGCATGACTTCATAAATACCGACGCGGCCTTTAAAGCCTTTGCCGCGGCAGCTGTCGCAGCCAACCGGGCGGTAGAGTTTCCAATCTTGAGCCAAGTCCGTATCGGTAAAGCCGGCTTTTTTCAATGCCGGAACCGGCGGGCGTTCAACTTCGCGTTTGCAGTTTGGACACAGTCTGCGCAACAGCCTTTGCGCCATAATCAGGCTGACCGAGCTGGCGATATTGAAAGGCGCTACGCCCATGTTCAAAAGGCGGGACAGCGTGGCCGGTGCATTATTGGTATGCAGGGTCGAGAAAACCATGTGGCCGGTTTGGGCGGCTTTAATGGCGATGTCGGCGGTTTCCAAGTCTCGGATCTCACCGACCATAATAATATCAGGATCTTGGCGCAAGAAGGATCGGAGTGCGGCAGCAAACGTCAGACCTTGTTTCTCATTGACGTTGACTTGGTTGACGCCCGGCAGGTTAATCTCGGCCGGATCCTCGGCCGTCGAAATGTTCACATCTTCCGTGTTCAAAATACTCAGACAGGTATAGAGTGAAACGGTTTTGCCCGAACCTGTCGGACCGGTAACCAACACCATGCCGTAAGGGCGGTTGATGGCCTCAAGCAGCATTTCTTTTTGGAAAGTCTCTAAGCCGAGCTGGTCGATATTGAGCGATGTCCCATCGGAATTTAGGATACGCATCACCACTTTTTCGCCAAACAATGTCGGCAACGTGCTGACACGAAAGTCAATCGGACGGCCGTGTTTATGGAAGGCAATTTGAATTCTGCCGTCTTGAGGAATACGTTTTTCGGAAATATCCAAACGCGCCATCACTTTGATACGCGATGCCAACTGGCCGCGTACTGCGACAGGAGGCTGTACGACTTCACGCAACTGCCCGTCCACGCGGAAACGAACGCGCGCCATTTGTTCGTAGAATTCAAAGTGGATGTCCGATGCGCCCGCGTTCAGGGCATCGGATAAGGTTTTATGGATGAAGCGGGGGATTGGACCGTCTTCAGCCTCTTCATTGTCGATATAAAGCGATTGCGATTGCTGCGTTGCTTCATGTTCGTCGTTGATTTCTTTCAGAATGGTGGTCGAACGTTGACCCAGCCATTCCAGCAATGAGCTGAGCTGGTCGTCTGGAACTACTACTAAGTCGACATTTAAACCTGAAGCAAAAGCAATTTTTTGAAATTTTTGGATTTGGGTCGGATCGGATACGGCGAAATAAACCTTGCGTCCGCGTTTGAAAATCGGAATGCAACGGTTTTGCACCATTTGCTCTTCCGTCAGAATGTCGCTGACTACATTATTGCGCGGGTAGTAGCGCAAATCCAAAAGGGGATAGCTGAATACGCGCGCAACCAACTCTCCCAAAGCTTTAGGGGAGATGATGCCGTCTGAAAACAGGTTGGGCAGGATTTCTTTGCCCGATTGTAAAAGGCTGTTGTAATGTTCCGCTTGTTGATTTGAGATGTTCTGGCTTTGAACCAAAACACGCAATAATCCGACACTCATTTTATTTTCCGTTTCTTGTGCAGTTTTTCCTTTAATTTAGAGGAAAGCCGTATTATTTTATCATTATTATGATT
>NZ_JBQCXF010000109.1:0-8507 GCF_051956635.1 Neisseria sp. P0022.S010
ATCTTTTTGTACAGTCTATTGCTATCGACACACATACATCCGTTTGGGCGGACCTCGGCGCACAAAACCAAGCCGGTATACTTGCCAACATCGCGCAGCTTTTTATCGGCATTTTCCTGCTATTCGGCGCACCCAAACTCTCGTCTTGGATACGCAAAAGACTTTAACCACATAAAAATAACAGGCCGTCTGAAGCCTTCAGACAGCCTACCTCACATTCATTCCCATGCCCAAACCCTCTCCTGAAGAATTGGCAGCCTTTGCAAAACATGTCGCTGCCTTCATCCCAACCACAACTGACGAACTTCTGCAACTCATTGACGGTCAAGAAACTGCTATCATATTTTTAGGCAAACCAAGCTGTTCATACTGTCGCCGTTTTGTTGCAAAACTGCTTACCGTTTCCTTAAACAAGCAGCTTACCATCCGCTTTACAGACAGCAGCAACAAAGCAGCTTTAAAAACTTTTCGTGAACAATACGGCATCAAAACTGTTCCCGCATTACTCAAAATCTCACAAGGCAAAATAAAATCCGTCTGCAATTCCAAATTATCAGAAGAAGAAATTGAAGCTTTTTTGAGCGCTTAGACTTCGCAAATTTCCTACTGATTACTTTCCCAGCTGACATTTCAGTTAAAATAGCGGCCTAAAAATTTCAGACGGCCTCGAGCCTCAACACATATCATGACCCAAATCACCTTCCAACGCCCCGGCCAGCTAACTGCCCTACCTCCTTTATCACTCTATATCCATATTCCTTGGTGCATCAAAAAATGCCCGTATTGCGACTTCAATTCCCACAGTCTCAAAAACGGCCTACCGGAAGAAGCCTATATCGATGCCCTATTAACCGACTTGCAGCTTGAATTGCCCAATATTTGGGGCAGACCGGTGGAAACCATATTTTTCGGCGGCGGTACACCCAGCCTGTTTCAAGCGGAATCGATTGACCGCTTGTTAAGCGGCGTGCGCTCGCTGTTGCGCTTGCAACCCGAAGCGGAAATTACTTTGGAAGCGAACCCGGGCACATTTGAAATTGAGAAATTTCAAGGATTTAAAGATGCAGGCATTACGCGTCTGTCTATCGGCGTGCAAAGTTTTAATGACGATATGCTTGCTCGATTGGGACGCGTTCACAACAGCAAAGAAGCCCTGACAGCCATTGACACTGCCTTGAAATTATTTGAAAAAGTTAATATCGATTTGATGTATGCCCTACCAAACCAAACGGTTCAGACGGCCTTAAACGATGTGCAAACCGCTATCGCAACAGGCGTATCGCATATCAGCGCATATCATCTGACCATGGAGCCGAACACGCCTTTTGGTCATACGCCGCCCAAAGGATTGCCACAAGATGAAGCAGCATTGGATATTGAAGATGCCGTACACGGCGCATTGGAAAGCGCAGGCTTTATCCACTATGAAACATCGGCTTTTGCAAAACCTGCCATGCAGTGCCGCCATAATTTGAACTATTGGCAGTTCGGCGATTACTTAGGGATAGGCGCGGGTGCGCACGGCAAAATCTCCTATCCCGACCATATCGAACGCACCGTCCGCCGTCGTCATCCCAACGACTATCTTGCCGCCATGCAGAGCAATCCGCATGAAGCAGTCGAACGCAAAACTGTTGCTGCCGAAGACCTTCCATTCGAATTCATGATGAACGCCCTGCGCCTGACTGACGGTGTACCTGCTGCAACGTTGCAGGAACGTACCGGCGTACCCACTGCAAAAATTATGGCTCAAATCGAAACCGCCAGACAAAAAGGCCTGCTTGAATCAGACCCAACCGTGTTCCGCCCGACCGAGCAAGGCCGTTTGTTCTTAAACGATTTGTTACAATGCTTTTTATAAATGCAGTTTTACAACAGCTAAAACATTTTTAGATTTGCTTAATTTTCCACAAGAAAATACAATCAGAATAATTGTTGGGGTAGGTGCTCGTGTGGCTGTTAATCATGCTTCAACAAAAGTTGAGACAGCTAATTCATATCATGAACGTAAAGAAACTAAAACCGGCGTGGGTGTAATGGCTGGTGTAAGCTACGAAGTAACTCCTAACGTTGCTTTGGACGCTGGCTATCGCTATAACCATTGGGGCAAGATCAATAACGTTAAGCTCCATACTCACGAAGTATCTGCCGGTGTACGCGTAAAATTCTAATATTTGAATACTTGACATGAAGCAATCATTGCTTCAAATATCAAGTAACAAAAGGCCGTCTGAAACCTGTTGCTCAGGATTTCAGACGGCCTTTTAACTTCTTTAAATATATCTAACTTTTTGCTGCTTTTACTTTTGCTGCTTTTACTTTTGCTGCAAACCACAGTGCCGCAGCCGTACCTGCCATATCGGCAATGCCGTCCGCGATTGAACCTTGGCGCGTAGCAGTCAGAAATGCCTGAGCCAGCTCGCTTCCTATGGCAAACAATAAAGCGGCAAACAGAATGCCTTTATAGGGAATAGTCCTATTGTCTTGAATAAATATTTTTGCACACAACCATGCCTGGCCGAAAAACAGTCCGAAATGGCCGACTTTATCAAAATGGGGGAATGGTGGAGCGCTATTGCCGCCCTCTTTGAAAAGTAAGGCATAAATGGCGGCGGCAAACCAGATCAAGGCAGCGGCAGTAAATTTGTTTAATGGCAAGGCTTTCATTTTTTGGCCTCTTCATCCAGCCATGTTTGACAGATGTCTGCCAAGCGGACAAATTTTCCACCCCGTGCCTTCAAAATATCACGCCATTGTGCTACTTCTTCAGCATCCGGGGCATCTTCAATACTGCATTCGTAAAGGCAGAAGTCTAATGTTTCGCCAACAATGCCTGGGGCTTCGGTCTGCATCAGGCTGGTCAGTTCGTTCATATTTACTGTTTCTTTAATTGGTTTATCGCTAGCCAGACTGCGCCGTCTGTTTTCAGGCCGTCTGAACTAATGTGCAAGGCTGCCCGTTTGATTTGGGCACGCTTACTTACTGTGTAAAAAACGCGTTGCCTCTTCCCATTCGCCATTCAACACGGCCGGCAATCCTTGCAGGGATTTGGCGATGGAATCATCAATTTGCTGTCTGTGTTCCGCCGACGGTTTATTCAACACATAACCGACAACCAGATTACGGTCGCCAGGATGATCAATACCTAAGCGCAAACGGTAGAAATTAGGCGTACCCAAACGAGCCTGAATGTCTTTGAGACCGTTGTGTCCGCCGTTGCCGCCACCAAGTTTGAATTTGATACGGCCGCATGGGATATCCAGCTCGTCATGAACCACCAAGATTTCCTCCGGCTTGATTTTGTAAAACTGAGCCAAAGCGGCAACTGCCTGACCGGAGCGGTTCATAAAAGTCATGGGTTTGAGCAGCCAAACATCGCCATCAGGCGTAGCAGCGCGCGCTACTTCGCCGTAAAATTTCTTTTCGTCTTTAAAATTGACTTTCCATTTCCACGCCAGTTCGTCCAACAGCCAAAAGCCGACATTGTGGCGCGTTTGTTCGTATTCTTGGCCTGGATTGCCCAAACCGACGATTAATTTAATTTTCAAGCTCATTACTGTTCTTTCAGTTTGACAGGCCGTCTGAAAAGTTTCAGACGGCCTTGGATTTATTCTTGCCCGGCGCGTTTACGTCGCGCTTCTTTCGGATCGATCAACAATGGACGATAAACCTCAATCCGATCGCCATCGCGCAACACCGTCTCGTCTTTCACGGCCTTGCCGAAAATACCCAAAGGCGCTTGTTGCAAATCCAACTCTGGAAACTCTACCTCCAAACCGCTTTTCAATGCGGCTTCGCGTACGGTTGTCCCTTCGGCAACGGTCATACCCTTCAACACTTGCCTATCAGCCAGTCCGTAAACAATTTCAATCTCAAGCATAGCGGCGGTCAGCCTCTTTAATAAAAGCATCCACCAGCGTGCCGGCGAGGTGGCCGAATACGGGGGAAATCATGGCAGAGAGTACGGCATTGGAGAAATCGTATTCTAATCTGAATTCGACTTTACACATATCATCGCCCAAGTCGATAAATTTCCAAGTGCCGCGCAGGGTTTTAAACGGCCCTTCGAGCAAATCCATGCGGATTTCCTGCCCCGGGATATTGTGGTTGTGCGTTGCAAACGACTGCTTGACACGCATATAGTCCATAAACAGGCGCGCTTTGAGCTCGTTGCCTTTGCGTTCGATGACTTCGGTCTTGCTGTACCACGGCAAAAATTTTGGATAGTCCTCGACCTTGTCCACCAGCTCAAACATTTCCTCAGCGCTATGCAGTACCAATACGTTTTTCTCGACTTTTTTCATGTGGTTGTAGACCTTGTTTTTGAATATTCGGGGTTCAGACGGCATGATTTAGAAAAATATCCGCCCTACTTTGGGACAAAATTCCCAATTTAAACCGCTTCTCCATTTTGTTTCGCTTCCAGCCATTCCCAGCGTTCCAGCTTTTCCAAAAGCGACATCTCGATTTCTTCAGCCCTGCTTTGCAATGCACCTGCTTTTTCGTAATCTTTAAAAATTTCAGGATCGGAAAGCTGGGTATTGATTTCAGCCTGCTCGGTTTCCAAAGCGGCGATTTCGTCAGGCAGGGCGTCGAGTTCGCGCTGTTCTTTGTAGGAAAGTTTGACCGTGCGGTTGGCTTTGGGTTTGACTTTCTCAGGCTCGGCAACCGCTTTAGGCGCAGAGGCCGTCTGAATTTTCTCTTCTCGCGATTTTGCGTCGATATAATCCTGATAGCCGCCGATGTATTCTTTCAGACGGCCTTGTCCTTCGAAAACAATGCTTTGGGTAATCACATTATCCAAGAACATACGGTCATGCGAAACAAGGAATACCGTGCCTTGGTAATCGCGCAGCAAGTCTTCAAGCAGCTCTTGGGTATCGATGTCCAAGTCGTTGGTCGGTTCGTCTAAGACCAAAATATTGGCGGGACGGGTAAAGAGTTTTGCCAGCAGAAGGCGGTTGCGTTCGCCGCCGGAGAGCGATGAAACAGGACTTTGTGCACGGGCTGGATGGAACAGAAAATCTTCCAGATAGCTCATCACATGTTTTTTCTTGCCGCCGACTTCGACGTAATCGTTGCCTTGGCCGAGCGTGTAAAACACGGTGTCGTTTTCATTCAACGCGCTGCGGAACTGGTCGAAATAAGCAACTTCCTGCTTGCTGCCAATACGGATTCTGCCGTAGGTCGGCTGCAATTCGCCCAAAATCAGCTTAAGGAAGGTGGTTTTGCCGATACCGTTTGGGCCGATTAAGCCGATTTTGTCGCCGCGCTGCAAGATGGCGGAAAATTTGTCCATGATGACCTTGTCGCCGTAGGCAAACGAGGCATGTTCCAGTTCGGCGATGATTTTGCCGCTTTTCTCGCCGCTGTCGAGCTTGAAGTTGACTTGTCCCTGCACGTTGCGGCGTTCGGCGCGCTGGCGGCGCAGTTCTTCCAAACGGCGCACGCGGCCTTCGTTGCGGGTACGGCGCGCTTCAATGCCTTTGCGTATCCACGCTTCTTCCTGCGCATGGAATTTGTCGAAGAGGCGGTTATGTTCCGCCTCAACCGCCAATTCCTGCGCTTTTTTTTCGCTGTATTTGGAGAACGAGCCGGGATAGGAACGTAAAATGCCGCGATCGAGTTCGACGATGCGCGTGGCGATGTTGTCCAGAAAACGGCGGTCGTGGGTAATCACGACTAGGCTGCCTTCAAACGCCTTGAGCAGGTTTTCCAGCCAGATAATCGCGTCGATGTCCAAATGGTTGGTCGGTTCGTCCAGCAGCAATACGTCGGGCTTCTGCACCCAAGCCTGCGCCAAGGCAACACGCTTTTTCTGTCCGCCGGAGAGGTTGCCGATTTTTTCGTTTTCCGGCAAACCGAGTTCGCCCAAAGTCTGCTTGACTGCCGCATCCAGTTTCCAGCCGTCCTTCGCTTCGATTTCGAGTTGCAATTCGTTGAGTTCTTTCAACAAAGCCTCACTCGAACCATTTTCCAACTCATGGCTAACGTGATGATAACGGCGCAATAAATCGCGGATTTCGCCCAAACCTTCGGCAACGATATCAAATACGGTTGCGTCCTTATCAAAAAAGGACTCCTGCGGCACATAAACGATTTTGAGGTTGTTTTGAACAATAATCTGCCCGTCGTCAAGTTTCTGCACGCCGGAGAGGATTTTCAGAAACGAAGACTTACCCGCACCATTGCGGCCGATTAAACCGATTTTCTCGCCGCTGTCGAGTTGAAAAGAAGTTTTGTCGAGCAAGGCGACATGGCCGACGGCAAAAGAAGCATTTTCTACGGATAAGATATTCATGGGGAAACTTCAAAAAAGAAAAGGGGGACATTTTAACCGATTATCGGCAGATATTTACCGACAATCATATGAAATTGAAAGTATCAGACCGTCTGAAAGCGGTTTTCAGACGGCCTTCATTATTATTCTTGAACCTTCAAACCGAAATGCAGATAGGCTCGTTCGGTTGCTACGCGTCCGCGCGGTGTACGCTGCAAAAAGCCCTGCTGAATCAGATAAGGTTCAATCACATCTTCGATGGTATCGGTCGATTCGCCAATCGCAGCAGCCACGTTTTCCAAACCGACAGGGCCGCCGCTGAATTTGTGCAGAATCGCCTCAAGGAATTTCCTGTCCATCACATCCAAACCCTGACCGTCCACATCCAGCATACTCAAGGCCGCATCGGCAATTCCCGCATCAATGACGCCATTGTTTTTCACATCGGCATAATCGCGTACACGTCGCAAAAGGCGGTTGGCAATACGCGGCGTACCGCGGCTGCGCTTGGCCACTTCCATCGCACCCTCTTCGCCCATGTCCAACTGCAACAATTGGGCGGAGCGAGCAACAATAGTTGCCAAGTCTTTGTTTTGATAAAACTCCAATCGGGACACAATACCGAAACGGTCGCGCAACGGATTGGTCAACATACCGGCACGGGTCGTCGCGCCCACCAATGTAAACGGCGGCAAATCGATTTTGACCGAACGCGCGGCCGGCCCTTCGCCTATCATGATGTCCAACTGATAATCCTCAAGCGCAGGATAAAGGATTTCTTCAACCACAGGGCTTAAACGGTGGATTTCATCGATAAACAGCACATCATGCGGCTCGAGATTGGTCAATAAGGCTGCAAGGTCGCCGGCGCGCTCTAAAACAGGGCCGCTGGTTTGGCGCAAATTAACGCCTAATTCTTTGGCGATAATATGCGCCAAAGTAGTTTTGCCCAAACCCGGTGGGCCAAATAGCAAAGTATGGTCAAGTGCTTCGCCACGTTTTTTCGCCGCCTGAATAAAAATAGCCAGCTGCTCTTTGGCCTTATCCTGCCCGATATAGTCATCCAAAGTTTTCGGACGTAAAGCGCGTTCAAGCAATTCTTCCTGAGCTGAAATATTTTGAGCAGTGATAATGCGCTGAGGTTGTGCAGAAGTAAGATTATCGGTTTGTAACATAATGTTTCTAAATTCTAAGATTATTCCCGACCCGTTGTTTCAGACGGCCCGAACAATCAGACAAAGCGGTTAAATTATGATTTTGGCCATTATACCCGATAAGGCCGAGCCACTTTTCCTTCAAATTTAAATCACACAAAAATTTTCGTTTTCAGGCGGCCAAAGCAACGTATAATAAACGGTTAATTCAAATACCTATCGCATTCAGGAGAACACATGAGCCTCAAGCAAAAAGTCATCGCCATCGACGGCCCCAGCGCATCCGGTAAAGGGACGGTTGCCTCACGCGTAGCCGAAGCCTTGGGTTTTGTTTACCTCGACTCCGGTGCGCTTTACCGCCTGACGGCGCTTTACGCACAAAAACAAAATGTTGCCTGGACAGATGAAGACGCCGTCAGCACACTGGCAGAAACTTTGCCCGCACAATTTGAAGGCAGCGTCGTGTTATTAAACGGCGAAGATGTATCCGAACAAATCCGTACCGAAGCCATCGGCATGGGGGCATCTGCCGTCGCGCAGTTGCCTAAAGTGCGCACAGCCCTTTTGCAGCGCCAACGCGACTTTCTAAACGAAAAAGGTTTGGTCGCCGACGGCCGCGATATCGGCTCGGTTATTTTCCCTAATGCCGCATTAAAAATTTTCCTGACCGCAAGTGCCAATGTCCGCGCCCAACGTCGTGCCAAGCAGCTC
Organism: Neisseria sp. P0022.S010; assembly: GCF_051956635.1. NCBI lineage: Bacteria > Pseudomonadati > Pseudomonadota > Betaproteobacteria > Neisseriales > Neisseriaceae > Neisseria > Neisseria sp. P0022.S010. Next base: position 8,146 of record NZ_JBQCXF010000109.1, read on the forward strand.
GGCCTCCCACGCGAAGGCGTGGCATTCGAGCGCATTTTGTCGGACATTGAAGCGCGCGACGAAGCAGACCGCCGCCGCCCTGTTGCCCCATTGAAACAGCTGCCCGACGCCCTGCTTTTAGATACCGACAACCTTTCTATCGAAGAAGCTGTAAAAAAAGTGCTTGATTGGTATCATAAAGTTTAAAATTTGGAGTATAATCGCGAAGTTTTCATTTCAGACGGCCTGTTAACCGTATAACAAGGCCGTCTGAAAACATTTCCCAACCTGCCGCGCCAAGGACGGCAGGTCATTTCAAACCTAACCCGCACCCCTTGGCGGTGTACCGAAAAGAGTATATATGACTATGGAAAATTTTGCCC
>NZ_JBQCXF010000110.1:0-8383 GCF_051956635.1 Neisseria sp. P0022.S010
TGGGCGAGTGCTACAAATTAATGGGCAAACGCGATGAAGCCTTGGCGACTTGGTTGGCAGGCTACGATTACAACCCGCGCCGTGCCGAGTGTCTCTACCTTGCGCAAACCATGCTGCGCCAGGAAGGGAAATACCGCATTTCCCATGCGATCGGCCTGATGGCGAAACGCATTCCTTTCCCTAAAGATGATATTCTTTTTGTCCAAAGCAATGTTTATCAGTTGGACATCGACTATGAATTGTCGGTTACCGCCTATGCGGCCGGCGATTTTCGCCAAGGCTACGAGTCTTGCCGACACTTGCTCCTGCTTAATGTACGCGAGGCATTGACCACGGTGACCATGCAAAATATGTGGCTCTACCGCGAACACGCGCAAACTGAAACGCGCGAAGTGTTGGAGCAGCTGGTGGCCGTCATGCAGCCTTATGCAGCGCAGGGCGGACGTTTGGCGGAAGTAACCGAATATTTTGCCGATATTTTGAAAAACCGTTAATCAGGATTTTGACCCAGCCGTCAGGCCGTCTGAAAGGAATTTTTTTGAGCAAGCGCAATCTGTTTTCCGTCGATAAATCTTTGGAAAAGCCCGAACGCGTCCTCTTGGTCGGCGTGATGTTGACGGCGGACTATTCCGGCGCAAACGAAACGCGTGAGCGCGGCTTTCAGACGGCCTTGACCGAAGCGGCAGAATTGGTGGGCGCGGCCGGCGGCGATTTGGTTTCTATCGAAACTTCGCGTCGCGACAAACCGCATCCGGCTTTATTTGTCGGTACGGGCAAGGCGGAAGAATTGGCGGCAGCGGTCAAGCAGCATGATGTCGGGTTGGTCGTGTTCAACCACGAACTCACGCCGACACAAGAGCGTAATCTGGAAAAAGAGCTTCAATGCCGTGTCCTTGACAGAGTGGGTTTGATTTTGGCGATTTTTGCCAAACGCGCCCAATCGCAGGAAGGTAAGTTGCAGGTGGAGCTGGCTCAGCTGAACCATTTGAGCGGACGGCTGGTACGCGGTTATGGACATTTGCAAAGTCAGAAGGGCGGCATCGGCTTGAAAGGGCCGGGCGAAACCCAGTTGGAAACCGACCGCCGTTTAATCGGGCAAAAAATCACGGCATTGAAAAAACAGCTTGCCGATGTCCGCAAACAACGTGCCACGCGCCGCAAATCGCGCATGAGCGGCCGTCTGAAAACCTTTGCCATCGTCGGCTATACCAATGCCGGAAAATCCAGCCTGTTCAACCGTTTGACTAAAGCGGACGTATTGGCGAAAGACCAGTTGTTCGCCACTTTGGATACCACTGCGCGCCGGCTTTTCCTGTCGCACGAGGCGAGCGTGATTTTGACCGATACCGTCGGCTTCGTCCGCGATTTGCCGCACAAGCTGGTGTCGGCGTTTTCCGCTACTTTGGAAGAGACAGCGATGGCGGATGTGCTGCTGCACGTCGTTGATGCGTCCAATCCCGATTTTGAACGGCAAATGGACGATGTCAACGAGGTCTTGGAAGAAATCGGCGCGCATGAAATTCCGCAATTGGTGGTGTACAACAAAATCGATTTGCTGCCGTCGGGTATGCGTGAAGCAGGCATTTTGCGCGACAATTCCGGACAGGCGGTCGGCGTGAATGTTTCCGTTGCCGAAAGTTTGGGCTTGGACGGTTTGCGTGAAGCGATGATTGAATTGGCCGTACAGCCGAATACTTGATGTTTAAATGAAACAAGGCCGTCTGAATCTTCAGACGGCCTTACCGTAAAATTCTAAATCTGAGGATTATGCCGACAGAGGGCTTTTCTTTTTGAACACGCTTTCGTAAAGCATCCAAGCGGCGAGGCTCAGGTATACGGTGCTGGACAAAATGCCGATAACGGCAAAAATAGGCATAAGGCGATCAATCATGGTGAGGTTTCCCAATAAGTTAGTTTTATAAGTAAATGTGTGTTTTTTGATTTCCGTCTTCGCGGAATACCTAAAGTATGCTGCTTAAATGGATTGAGGTCAACAAAGAATGTATCGGGATTTTTAAAAAAGTTCCATTTTTACATTAAAATAATCGGAAGTTTTTAAAGATAAACGGTATTTATATGTTACCGTTCATCGTTTGATAAACGGTCAATGCTTTGTTTTCCATATTTTTTACAAAATCCGACAGCCTGTTAATTCAAAATTGAATGAAAAGAGGCGGAAAAACGCTTTTTGCTAAAATGTAACACCCTGGGACGGTTGTTTCAGGCCGTCTGAAAAATAAATCGAACACATGATGACATCTCCCACACATCCCCAAAAAAACTGTTTCCATTGCGGGCTTGAAGTCCCCGAGCATCTGCATCTGACGGTTCGTTTTGAAGACGAAGAACATGAAACCTGCTGTGCAGGCTGCCAAGCGGTGGCGCAGAGTATTATTGATGCCGGTTTGGGCAATTATTACAAACAGCGTACCGCCGACGCGGAAAAATCCGAATTGCCGCCGCCGGAAGTGTTGTCGCAATTAAAGCTGTACGATTTGCCCGAAGTGCAGGCGGACTTTGTCGAGGTAGGCGTTGGGGATGAACGCGAGGCGGTATTGATGCTGGGCGGCATTACCTGCGCCGCGTGTGTGTGGCTGATTGAGCAGCAGTTGCTGCGCATGAAGGGCGTGGTGCGTGTGGATTTGAATTACAGCACACACCGCTGCCGCGTGGTGTGGGACAGCGCCCACATCGAATTGTCGGATATTTTGCTGAAAATCCGCCAAACCGGTTATACCGCCGCGCCTTATGATGCGCAAAAAATCGAAGCGCAGGCGCAGAAAGAGCGCAAGCAGTTTATTGTCAGATTGGCCGTGGCCGGTCTGGGTATGATGCAGACGATGATGTTTGCCCTGCCGACTTATTTTTACGGTGGCGACATTGAGCCGCTTTATTTGGAAATTCTGCATTGGGGCGGCTTTTTGATGGTGTTGCCCGTTGTGTTTTACAGCGCGTTGCCGTTTTACCGCGGCGCATGGCGCGACTGGAAAAACCGCCGTGTCGGCATGGATACGCCGATTGCCATTGCCATTGTAATGACCTTTATCGCCGGTATTTACAGTCTGGCCACCAATGCAGGGCAGGGCATGTATTTTGAATCCATCGCCATGCTGCTGTTTTTCCTGTTGGGCGGGCGTTTTATGGAACAGATTGCCCGACGCAAAGCAGGCGATGCGGCGGAGCGGTTGGTCAAACTGGTTCCGGCATTCTGCCACCGTTTGCCTGCTTATCCTGAAAGCGAAGCCATCGAGGAAGCCGCAGTCGTCCGCCTCAATATCGGCGATACGATTGTTGTGAAGCCCGGCGAAGTCATTCCGGTGGACGGTACGGTTTTGTCCGGCGAGAGCGAAGTTAACGAAGCCATGTTGACCGGGGAAAGCCTACCCATCGTGAAAAGGCCGTCTGAAAAAGTAACCGCCGGCACGCTTAACACCAGCAGCCCTTTAATCATCCGCACCGACCATACCGGCGGCAACACGCGCCTGTCCCATATCGTCAAACTGCTCGACCGCGCGCTGGCGCAAAAACCGCGTGCCGCCGAGTTGGCAGAAAAATACGCGTCCAGTTTTGTGTTTGGCGAACTTTTGCTTGCTATTCCCGTTTTTATCGGCTGGGCTTGGTATGCCGACGCGCACACTGCCTTATGGATTACCGTTGCCCTGCTGGTCATTACCTGCCCGTGCGCCTTGTCGCTTGCCACTCCGACCGCGCTGGCCGCTTCGACCGGTGCACTGGCCAAAGACGGCATTCTCATCAGCGGCAAACAAAGCCTGGAAACCCTTGCCCAAATTGACGATGTCGTGTTCGACAAAACCGGTACGCTGACCAAAGGGCAGCTTTCCGTCAGCCGGATGTTGTCCGCAGGCCGTCTGAACGAAGCCCAAGCCCTTGCTATTGCCCAAGCATTGGAGCAGCAATCCGAACACCCCATCGCCCGTGCCATTTTAAACCATACGCTTTCAGACGGCCCTGTATCCGCGCTTGATGTGAAAGTGCAGCAACGGGTCAACCGTATCGGACACGGCGTCAGCGCGCAAATCGAATTGTATGGCGAAACCCAAGTGTGGGCTTTGGGCAAAGCGGCGTTTGTTGCGGAAATTGCCGGGAATCTGCCCGAAGCCTTTACCTATATCGACCACACAGGCGGCATTATTTTCTTGGGCAATCAAAGCGGTTTTCAGACGGCCTTTTTACTGGAAGACCAAATCAAAGACAGCGCCGCTGAAATGCTGCAAAACCTGAAGCAACACGGCATCCGTCTGCACCTTTTAAGCGGCGACCGTCAGGCTGCCGTCGCCCAAGTCGCGCAAGAGCTGGGTTTGGATGCCTATTGTGCCGAAGCCACGCCGGAAGACAAGCTGGCTTATGTGGAAAATCTGCAAAAACAAGGGCGTAAAGTCATGATGATCGGCGACGGTATCAACGACGCCCCCGTCCTCGCCCAAGCCGACGTGTCGGCCGCCGTGGCCACGAGTGCCGATGTGGCGCGAGACGGTGCCGATGTGGTTTTGCTCAATGACGATTTGAACGTTTTGCCCGTGATGATGGAACAGGCACGCCGCACCCATCAAATCATCCGCCAAAACCTGACTTGGGCGAGCGCATACAATCTGGTTGCCGTTCCTCTGGCCGTGTTTGGTTACGTGACCCCATGGATCGCCGCGCTCGGCATGAGTTTCAGCTCGCTGCTGGTGTTGGGCAATGCCTTGAGATTGTTGAAAACCAAAAAGGCCGTCTGAAAACGGCCAATCCATTGCCTAAACGAAAGAATACGCCATGCCTAAAGCCACTTTTTATACACACGTAGCCCGACCGGCTGCCTTTGCCTGCCGCCTGATTGCGCGCGCCATACGCGATGGCGGGCAGATTTTGGTGTGGTCGGATTCTGCCGCGGCAGTGCAGCAACTCGACATTGATTTGTGGCAGCAGATTCCCGAAAGCTTTATTCCGCATGAAGTCTGGCTGCCTACCGACCCCATGCCGTCTGAAACGCCGGTATTGCTTGCGTTTGGAAACGCATTACCGAATATTCCGCAGGATTGCACGGTTTTAAACCTGTCTGCCGATTTCTGGAGCCAAGCCCCGGCGATTCCAAACCGTATCCTTGAAATTGTGGGCAACAGCTTAGAAGATTTGGCCGAAGCCAGAGACCGTTTCCGAGCTTATCGTCAGAGCGGATTTGAGATTGAGCATTTTTTGAGAGAAGGAAAGGATTGAGGATTGAAGATATTCAAGGCCGTCTGAATATAAACAAAGGGACATTTTGATGATGTCCCTTTATTTTTTAGATTGATTATCGGAAGGCTTCGCGCCATATGCCATAAAATATGAGGCAACAGCAGAAAGCGTAGAAATAGTGGAAAAAGCGTTCGAAAAGGGAAGTATTGGCAAGATACCATTGAACAGACTGATGGTGGTGTTGGGGATTTTTGAGGATTAAGTTGGGGAAACGGACAATCGAAGGTACGGCAAGCAAGTCAAACAGATTGAGGAAGATAGTAACCAATAATGAAAAACCGATTGTCTCATGAAATACGTCGAATGGCTGCAATGACAGGGTGTGTGCAAATAGGGAGGTCAGGGCAGATTTGTTGGATATCCATAAATAAAACAGCCCACCGATAGACAGGTAAAGCGCAAACCGGACCCATATGGATAGTTTGCGTGGTAAATAAAGGATAAAGAATAAGTTGAGCAGGATAAAGAAAATAGGAAAAACGGATTTCATGGGTTTGTTTGCTTACAGTTTGGTATTTAAAGCTGCTAAGGGAAACGCATTACTGCTTGTATGAAGGGCTACCAGCCATTCTATTTTAGGCCGTCTGAAAAAGATTTGCGTAAGGGCAAGGGTTTCAGACGGCCTTAAGTTTTTTGAAGTCAAAATCCGATGGTTCAGAATTAGGTTTTTGCGACCGCATTGGCGAAATAGCGGTTGGATACCGGATTGAAGATGAGGAGCAGCAAAACAGGGTGGAGTATGGATTGAATAATGATTTGTTGAGAACTATAGCTCGCCATATCGCTATACACCATGATCAGCGAAGCGGCCGCCAGCACAACAGCCAGCCAACGGGCAGAACGGTTGCCTGAAAGCAGGCCGACGGCAATAAATACCGGCAAGGAAAGGAGTATGAAGTATAGGGGCATAGACAGCCACCAAGGCAGGAAAGGGAATGCCAAGGCTGCAACCTCTATCAGTACATCGCCCGAATAAATTGCAAGAGCAACAGTGATAAAGCAAGTAAGGGCAGTTAGGATGAAATAGAGAACTGCGGCGATGGTAACAGGGATTGGACGTTTCATGTAATAAAAGCCTTGGAGAGGATAAGGATTAAAATCGGTATCGGCCAAACCTTGTCATTAAAGGCGATGGCCGTCTGAAAGCAGACTATTCGTCTTTCTCAAATGAAGAAAGCTTGATGATGGCAGGCTGGAAGACTGCAACCAAATAGATCATGATAGGGAGGATAAGATACGTAAAAGGAATATCTGCGCGCAATAGTGCAATCAGAAAGGCAAGGTATAAGGTCAGCAGGGCAAGGAAAATAACGCTCTTTTTCCATGTCGCTTGGCGGATTTCTTTTGCAGTCGGTTGCTTATAGCGGACTTTTTTGTGGCAGGTCGGACATTCTTTAATACTTTTCAATCCTTTGAATGCACTACCTCGAATCGGATTGGAACAATGCGGGCAAGAGAATGGGGACGGTTTCATCGTTTTTTTATCGGGCTGGATAAGGCATTGCCCATCCGGAAAAGCGGGTTGGATGGGCAACGTATATGTTTATTCGTCTTTTTCAAAAGATGAAAGTTTGTTTTGAATCGGGATAATGTAGTAGACGAGAAAGCCGATAACTAATACCGTACTGATATATGGGGGGAATGTACCAAACAGGCTGATCATTATTGCCGCTACGATGCAGACAACGACTACAAAAATAGCGAAAGGCTTCAGCAAAGCTTTGAAATATTCGCCGACAGGCGGCTTTTTGAATTTGACTTTTTTATGGCAGGAAGGACATTCTTTGACTGCGGCCAAACCTTTAACCAATCCGCCTTGGATCGGAGCATGGCAGTGTGGGCAGGGGAGTGAAGGATTAAGATTGTTCATTGTATTCAATCTGACTTAGGGTTTGGAAAGGTGGTATCGATATTGCCGATACCACCGCTATTTATCGGAAACAATAGGCTTATTGGGAATATTTTTTACCTAAAGCTTCGGCTGCTTTTTGTAATTCTTGATTGGCTGCACGCAGGGTTTCTTGCAATTTTTGAGATTTTTCTTGGAAATCATTGGCAAATTTGAGCGAATCTTTATCTTTGCCGTTGATAGTCAGCTCAGAAGCATGTTTGCCGGCATAAATCATCATGTTGTTGGCAGCACTACTGACTTGTAATGCACGATCCAGAACTGCTTTGATTTCAGGATCTTTGATATCGAGGGCAGCTGCGCTCTGATGGAATTGTTCCAGTGCGGCAGTCAGTTTGTTCATCTGCTCCAAAGCTTCTTTTTCTTTATTTTGGTTAGCCAAGTTTTGCAATTATAGGCCTAGCTGAGTAATTTTTTGAGCTTCTTCACCGGTGGTGAAGTGAATGAATTTTTGCAATTCGGCAAGACCGTCTGGAGATTTTTTATCGGAAATAACGATAGGCTCGGCCAGCTTAGGATCTGCTTCAGGGAATTCACTCAAAGCTTTTTCGTATTTGTTGGCCGGGCTAGATTCGCTTTGGGCAACTTGTTCTGCCGGTTTGTCGCTGCTGCCTTTATTGCCGGAGTCGCCGCAGGCTGCCAGTAGGGAAGCGGACAAGATCAGCATACCGAATTTGTTTAATACGTTCATATTAGGATTCCTTCTTAAGTTAGGGGAAACGGGAAAATTTGTTTTTATTGATGAGTGTAGATAATTATTTGTACTTTTGTTCTATTTTATTACAAATTTGTTTATTTTTCATAAATTAGGTTAAGTGGTATGTTTTTGGAATTAAACGGCAAAGATGGATGGTTATAAATTTTTGAATGTATATAATGAAATTAACAAGGGTAATAAGGTTGGCTATGCTGTTTTGAACTAAAGTAGATTTTTTATTAAGATATTGTTGGTTGATGCGATAGGAATAAAAAGGCCGTCTGAAACAATAAAGTTTCAGACGGCCTTTTTGATTGGCTGGAATTAGTTGCCCAAGTCGAATGCTTTATGCAGAACGCGGGTGGCCAGTTCCATGTATTTTTCGTCAATCAGGACGGATACTTTGATTTCTGAAGTTGAAATCATTTGGATGTTGATGCCTTCTTCTGCGAGGGTGCGGAAGATTTTGGCGGCTACGCCGACGTGTGAACGCATGCCCAAGCCGACTGCGGAGACTTTGCATACGGTGTCGTCGCCGT
>NZ_JBQCXF010000111.1:0-8354 GCF_051956635.1 Neisseria sp. P0022.S010
GCATGAAAACTCTCCTAATTTGTCATAGTCGCATACAAAGCATTCAGTTTGCCTTGTACGGACAAATCCAAGACCTGATCACCCACTTCTACTTTGATGCCGCCGATTAATTCAGGGGCAACTTTAGTTACCACATCCAATTTGCTGTTGAAGCGTTTTGTCAGGATATCGGTAACATCGGCCAACTGCTGAGAACTGAGCTCATACGCGCTGTAAATTACTGCCGATTTCGTATTGTTGTGTATCAAGGTCAAATCTTGATATTGGGCATAAATTTCCGGTAATACCAGCAAACGCTTTTGCTCGGCCAAAACGGTAATAAAATTTGCCAATTCGACATTTTTGATACCGACAAGACCTTTGAGCGTTTCTGCCTTTTCGGAAGCTCCCGTTTCCGGCTGCTCGATGAAAGCAATGACTTTCTCATCCTGAACAACCGCTGCGAGTTCTTTCAGTTCGCCCAACCAAGACTCGATTTGTTTTTTTTCCTGAGCCAGACTAAACAATGCTTTCGCATAAGGTCTGGCAATCGTTGCGAACTCTGCCATAAGATTACAGCTCCTGTTTTAAGGCACTGAGCAGATCTGCATGTTTGGAAGCATCGACTTCTTTACGCAGGATAGATTCCGCACCTTTAACAGCCAATGAAGCGACCTGTTCACGCAACACTTCGCGTGCACGGTTAACTTCTTGCTCTACATCAGCTTTTGCTTGGGCTGCAATGCGTGCTGCTTCATGAGAAGCTTGCTCTTTGGCTTCTTCTACAATTTTCGCAGCACGTTTTTCGGCGTTGGCAACCATTTCGGTTACCTGATTACGCCCTTCGGCCATAAGTTCTGCAACTTTTTTCTCTGCCTGCTCAAAATCGCTCTTACCACGCTCGGCGGCAGCCAAGCCCTCGGCGATTTTTGCGGCACGCTCATCCAATGCTTTGGCAATCGGAGGCCATACGAATTTCATCGTAAACCAAACCAAGCCAAAGAAAACTAGGATTTGCGCAAATAAGGTTGCATTAATATTCACGTTACTTAACCTTCGTATCTGGGTTAATCAAACAGACGGCAAGCCTGTATCTGAACGGATCGCTCCGTCTTGATTACGCACCACCAAACGGGTTAACGAAGGCGAACAACAGGGCAATAGCCACACCGATCAAGAAAGCCGCATCGATCAGACCAGCGATCAAGAACAGTTTGGTTTGCAGTGGACCGATCAGCTCAGGTTGGCGGGCAGAAGATTCCAAGTATTTAGAACCAACCATTGCGATACCGATAGAGGCACCCAATGCGCCCAAGGCAACGATCAAACCACATGCGATAGCAATCAAACCCATTTTTAAACTCCTTAAAATAGTAAAGGTTAAACTACAAAAAACAAACTACGAAAAAACTACTTGATTAGTGTGCATCATGCGCCTGTCCGATATATACGAACGCCAACGCCATGAAAATAAATGCCTGCAAGGTGATAACCAAAATGTGGAAAATCGCCCAAGCCAAACCGGCAATCAGGTGGAACACAAATAAAATTGGATCCAAAGTCTCGACACTGCCGGTTGATGCCCATGCACCACCCAACAAAGCGATCAGCAGGAACACCAGCTCGCCGGCATACATATTACCAAACAACCGCATACCGTGGGATACGGTTTTGGACAAAAACTCTACCAAGTTCAGCAGGAAGTTGGCTGGAGCAAGCCACGGACCGAAAGGTGCGCAGAACAACTCGTGAATCCAACCGCCAAGGCCTTTGATTTTGACATTGTAGTAAATACAGATCAGCAATACGCCAATCGCCAGAGCCAAAGTCGTATTCAAGTCAGCTGTCGGCACGACGCGCAACAGAGCATGATGATTACCGGTAATGCCTTGCCATGCCATCGGCAGCAAATCAACCGGCAGCATATCCATGGCATTCATCAAGAGAATCCAGACAAACAAGGTCAGACCCAACGGGGCAACGGCTTTACGCGATTGTTCGTTATGGATAATGCTTTTACACATATCGTCCACAAATTCGAACAGAATTTCAACAGCCGCTTGGAAACGACCGGGAACACCGGCCGTCGCTTTTTTGGCACCGCGCCACAAAAGGAAGCTACCGATTACGCCCAACAGAACAGCAAAAAAGATTGCATCAAGGTTAATGAACGAAAAATCAGCAATGTTTTTCAGTCCTTGACCCTGAGTAACATCCGACATACTGGTCAAGCTTTGCAAGTGGTGCTTGATGTAGTCGGCAGCGGTCATAGTTTCACCTGCCATAGTGTTTTACTCTCAACAATACTAAAAAAACCAAATGACTGACGCCAAGAAACGCCAATAAAAATGGGTAAAATACCAGTGATCGATGCCATATCGCAAAAACGACCAACATAGATACCAGCGACAGCACTACTTTTAAAACCTCTCCGCCGATAAACATCGAACTTTGCAGATCGGGATTTCGTCGGGAAAACTTTAAAAGTAAAACTGCAACAAGGGTAGGCACAATGTACGAAAATCCTCCCGCCAAAGCAGAGAGGAAGCCGGGCAATCCGGAGAATAATGCACAAACAACTGAAATTATTAATAATACAATCACTTGCAATGGGACTATCTGATTCATTGTACTTTGCACCCCAAAAAGCAAGGCAGGCTAATATAATCAAGAAGTTTGTTAACGTCAAGCAATATGTTAATCTTTGTGAACCTTTCATAAATAAATGATTAACACATATAAAACAAATCTTTGCTGGAATGGAGTTTAACACAAATTACATGTTGTTACATAGATTTTACAGAAGATTTTGATTTGTATTGTAAACATTTATACGCTCTACGCTTTTTCAAAAATTGAGGCCGTCTGAAAAGCTTTTTTCAGACGGCCCGTTCTGTTTATAAAGCCGTTAGAACGCTTGATTGATGCCCAACTGCTTCAGCAAATATTCGAATGTTTCCGGCGTATCAAAATGCAGCACGATTTTGCCTTTTTTCTGATTGCTGGTTTTGACTTCGGCATTAACGCCCAAATGCTCGGTCAATGCATCATTGATGCGGCGGATATCCGGGCTGATGGTTTTGGCTGCTTCGGGCTTGGCTTTTTGATGCGCCAATTGGCTGCGGCGCTCTACCTCGCGCACCGACCAGCCGTTTTTGACGGCTTTTTGCGCCAATTCCAATTGGTCAACTACATGCAAGGTCAGCAACGCACGGGCATGACCCATTTCCAGACGGCGTTGGTAAAGCATTTCTTGAACCGGCTCAGGCAGGCTCAACAGGCGCAGGCTGTTGGAAATGGCGCTGCGGCTTTTACCGACGGCTTTTGCGATGGTTTCGTGGGTCAGGCCGAATTCGTCGGCGAGGCGTTTCAAACCTTGCGCCTCTTCAATCGGATTGAGGTTTTCGCGTTGCAGGTTTTCAATCAAACCCATGGCCAACGCGGTTTCGTCGCTGATGGTTTTGATGACGACGGGAATTTCGGTCAAACCGGCCAACTGGGAAGCGCGCCAACGGCGTTCGCCGGCAATCAATTCATATTGAGACAGACCACGTTCGCGTACGATAACCGGCTGGATAATGCCTTGCGCTTTAATGGAGTCAGCCAATTCCTGCAAGGCTTCGTCATCCATTTGCACACGCGCCTGATAGCGGCCGGGCTGAATATCGGCGATGGCAACCGTTGTCAGGCGATCGCTACTGCTGCTGTCCACCGCATTGGATATCAGCGAATCCAAACCGCGTCCCAATCCTTTTGCTTTTGCCATATTGTTTTCCCTTTCAGACGGCCTCAATGTTGAAATGACGTATTCTATCGGATATTGCCGCTTTACGACAATTTGAATCACGATGATTTGACCCTTGCCGTTTATTTACGGAGCGAAACCGCAAACACGCCCCTTAAAGCATTACTCAAGCGGATTTCTTCCGCATTTTCCAACATAGAACGCGAGATGTGGGTTTCTTTGATTGTATCCGCACCTAAAAGCCGCGGCTGCTTCAATACCGCTTGGCGCATTACCCCGTTCAAAATATCCAAATCCAAAGACGGCGTGAGCCATTGTCCTTGATATTTGACGAACACATTGCTTCTTCCACCCTCTAACAAAAGGCCGTCTGAATTGAAAAACAGGCTGTCAAATGCACCCTGCCCTTCTGCCGTTTTCCATGCTTGGTCAAAAATTTCACGGCGCGTAGTTTTGAAACGGCGCAGATAATCGCGTTGGCTTAATGTGTGTTCACTCAGGACGACGTATTGTTGCCCATCCAATTCAGAAACAGCCGCATGGCTCAATGCAAGGCCGTCTGAAAACAAGGCGGCTTTGACTCTAAACAACCCATTTGGCAACGCATCTATATAATGTTGGATTTGCTCTATTGCGTTTTCAGGCCAAGTCAGGTTGAGTGCTTGCGCCGAGCTGTTCAGACGGCCCAAATGCAAATCAAGCAAACGGCATTGTTTGTCTTCCACGCGCATGGTTTCAAAAATACCGAAATCAGGCCGCAAGTCATTGAGAAAACGCGCCTTCCAACCGCACTCGCGATATTCGGCTTCAGGATCGCTATCAATCACAATCCCCGAACCCACACCATAAACACCTTGATAAAGGCCGTCTGAAATTGGCTTCAGAGATAAAGTACGGATCACGACATTGAACACACCTTCAAACCCCAAACCCGTATCACACGGATGCAAAAAGCCAATGCTGCCTGTGTACAAACCGCGCGGCTCAAATTCAAGGGACTCAATAATCTGCATACTCATGCGTTTGGGTGCGCCGGTGATACTGCCGCACGGGAAGGCTGCGCGGATAATATCGGCAACCGAAACATCAGCCAGCGCCTGCGCTTCGATGGCACTGGTCATCTGCCAAACACTGCCGAAACGGGAAACTTTAAACGGTTCAGGCACGCGTACTTTGCCTGTCTGCGCGATTTTGCCGAGGTCGTTGCGCAACAAGTCGACAATCATCACATTTTCGGCGCGGTTTTTCGGGTCGTTTTGCAATTCAACGGCGCGGCGTTCATCTTGCCCATCGTGAAGAATCGGCGCAGTGCCCTTCATCGGCTCGGTTGTAATCAGGCCGTCTAAATCGATTTTGAGGAAAAGTTCGGGAGAAAAACACAAAGTCCACGCCTCCTGCCCTACCCCGTCGGGCAGACAAGACAAAACGGCATACGGCACAGGCTGGCGCAAGCGGCGATAAAGCTGGATCGGATTGCCGTAAGTTTGCAGGTGCAGGCGTGCGGTGTAATTGATTTGATAGGTATCGCCGCGGCGGATGGCTTCGTGGATTTGACGGATATGCTCGAGATAATCGGCTTCGGATACGGAGAATCGGGGAGTAGAAATACCTGCCTCAAGGCCGTCTGAATGATTGGCCAGCCAGTTTTCGGCATCGATTTCGGAATAATCGGCAAACCAGTGCAAACGCAGACTGCCACTGCGGCCAGACGGAATATCCATCAGCAGCAATCCGAATTCGTAGTCTGCAAACAACACTGCATGCAAACCCTTTTTCCAGCCGGCTTGCAAAATACTTGTTAACGAATCCAGTTCGTTATGATAAAACCGATGGCTTTCTACATGATTTTGATAGAGTTTTGCTCGGCCGCTCACGGCATCGTCAAACAGGGCGAAATAAGGCATGATTGCTGTACAAATAGGCTGATTATACGCTGCTTTTACATAAGTTAGCAGACAAATTCAAAAAAAGTACTCTAATGTAATTTTATGTAGTCGAACGAGGCATAAAAGGGTAGAATCAAACCATACCACACTATATCATTTAAAACTTAATCGATAAGGAGACTTTATGGCAGACCACCAACTAGAACCATTCGAGAATGTTGAACTGGGCGAGAAACAAGACCAGCTGCAAGTATTCGAAAAGGCTGTTTTGGAACACGAAGGACGCGGTTCAGACGAAGATTCCAGCAGCGCACCGCTTCCTGCCAACTACCCGTACAAACAACGTATGCGCCGTTCTGTTTACGAAAAAGAAAAACAGAAGCTGCAAATCGAATTATTGAAAGTACAAAGCTGGGTTAAAGATTCTGGCCAACGCATCGTCAGCCTGTTTGAAGGCCGCGATGCAGCCGGTAAAGGCGGTACCATCAAACGCTTTATGGAACATTTGAACCCGCGCGGCGCACGCGTTGTCGCACTGGAAAAACCGACCACTACCGAACGCGGCCAATGGTATTTCCAACGCTACATCCAAAACCTGCCGACCGCGGGCGAAATGGTATTCTTCGACCGCTCATGGTACAACCGTGCCGGCGTAGAACGCGTCATGGGCTTCTGCGAACCTAACGAATACCTGCTCTTCATGCGTCAAACCCCTGAATTGGAACGCATGCTTGTTGCCAGCGGCATCCACCTGTTCAAATTCTGGTTCTCCGTATCCCGTGAAGAACAACTCCGCCGCTTCATCTCCCGTCGTGACGACCCCCTGAAACACTGGAAACTGTCCCCCGTGGACATCCAGTCACTCGACCGCTGGGACGACTACACCGAAGCCAAAAACGCCATGTTCTTCCACACCCACACCGGTGACGCGCCTTGGGTCATCATCCGCTCCGATGACAAAAAACGCGCACGTTTGAATTGTATCCGCTACTTCCTGCACCAGCTGGACTATCCGGGCAAAGACGTGAAAGCCATCGGCAAAGTGGACGATAAAATTGTTTTGATTCCCGACACACGTTACAAAGAAAAAACTGTAGACATCGGACACGATTAAAATCTAAGATCGAGTAGTTATTGACTCAATTAAGTGGATTTTTGTTCTGATATTTTCGGAATAAAAATCCACTTACTTTATGGAAAACCGTCATCAGACTATTTGGCTACGCAATGACATCTAACAACAAAACAAATATCTATACCAAATTCTTCAACACCGAAACATTAGATGCTGTCCCCGTATGGCAGTTTGACGAATACATTGACGGCATCAACACTCGCCGAATCTATTTACATGCAGATGGGCATACCGAAAACATCTCCGAACGCGACAACTTATTACATGGGGAATTAACCGATTTAGATTTATCATACAGCGAGTACATCAGCCCATCAGAATTTGAAAAACTTTGGCAATAATATTAAATACGAAATCATACAGCTAAAGGCCGTCTGAAATTTCATCTTTCAGACGGCCTTTTCTTAATCCTCACGATTCCAATACGTTTTTTGTGCGAATACCAATTTATTGTCAGTGAATTTTACATTATCCAAATTCAACGCCCAGACATCACTTTTCATCACCCTGGCGGCAGGATGCGCTTTGTAAAATAAAGACTGCGCCGCTTTCAAATCCGCTTCATCTTCAATCAAAGCGGCAGTCGCCGCAAACTGAACACCGCTGATTTTTGTGATACTGTCGGGCTGACCGGCGATGGTGCCGGCTACTTTGGCAGAACGGCTCATCAGTCCGCCATGCTTTGTTTTCAAAGAAGTCAGCACAATCAGGCGGGCATTGGCTTCATCAAACACATAAAAACAACAAGCCGCCCAAACTTCGCCGTCTGCCGCAGCGGCAATACTGACGACATGATGATTGCTCAAGAATTTAACGATATTGGCAGGAATCGCTTGCATGATTTTTATCCTCTTTCTCAGTGTATTAAATTTATTTTCAGGCCGTCTGAAACATCAGCCCTGCCAGCGCGGCGCATCGGTTTGAACAATACTGAACAAGTCCAAAGCATGAGACACGCTGTGCGTAATCATATCATCAATGGATTCGGGCTTCTGATACAGAGCCGGAACAGGAGGAAACACTATGCCGCCCATCTCTGTTACACGGCGCATATTGTCGATGTGTGCCAAGTTTAACGGCGCTTCACGCACCATCAACACCAGCCTGCGCCGCTCTTTCAACGTTACATCCGCCGCACGGCTGAGCAAATTATCGGCAAACCCGTGAGCAACCGAAGCCAAAGTTTTCATTGAACACGGCGCAATCAACATTCCGTCCGTCAAAAACGAACCGCTGGCAATACTTGCGCCGACATTACGGACAGAATGCACGACATCCGCCAAAGCATAAACGTCTTCTTTGGTGTAATCCGTTTCCAAAGCGCGGGTCATCTCCGCCCCTTGCGAAACCACCAAATGCGTTTCTACCTGATGCTCACGCAAAAGCTGCAAAGCCTTCACGCCATACTGAAAACCGCTGGCACCGCTGATGCCGACAACCAAACGCTTCATTGTATTTCCCTGTCTCGGCCTAAAAATAAAGGAAAGGCAGATTCTCAAGACGAAAAAATAACCGCTAAAAAGCGGTTAGATTTTCTAATGTGGTGCCGACAGCGAGATTTGAACTCGCACAGCCTACGGCCACTACCCCCTCAAGATAGCGTGTCTAC
>NZ_JBQCXF010000112.1:0-8341 GCF_051956635.1 Neisseria sp. P0022.S010
CTGTTTGTGGCGATTCCGGCCGTATTGGCGTACAACTTCCTCAATCGCGGTACAAAAACCATCGCGCAAGATATGGATGCATTTGCACATGACCTGCATGTCCGCCTTCTGAACCAAAAGGATTAAATCATGGCTTTCGGATCAATGAATTCCGGCGATGATGCGCCGATGTCGGATATCAACGTTACGCCTTTGGTGGACGTGATGCTGGTGTTGCTGATTGTATTTATGATTACTATGCCGGTGCTGACCCACTCGATTCCTTTGGAGTTGCCGACTGCTTCGGAAAAAGCGGCAAAAGAGGATAAGCAGCAGCCTAAAGATCCTTTGCGTTTGAGTATTGATGCCAGTGGTGCTTATGTCGTTGGCGGTGATTCGGATACCAAAGTAGATTTGGCAACGGTAACCGCCAAGCTGAAAGAAGCCAAAGCGAAAAACGAAGATGTGATTGTGGCGATTGCGGCGGATAAAGCGGTTGAATACGATTATGTCAACCAAGCCCTGCAAGCGGCGCGCGAAGCCGGTATCAGCAAAATCGGTTTTGTAACGGAAACCAAAGCGCAATAATCTTTTGAATACAGTAAAGGCCGTCTGAAATTTGAGTAAAGTTTCAGACGGCCTTTTGTTGTATTTGGTAACTATATGTCCAGGCTGTATAATTAGCGGATTAAATTGAATAATGACAATACAGGAACCACTATGACAGAAACCATTGAGCGCGACAGTATGCAATACGATGTCGTGATTGTCGGCGCAGGCCCGTCGGGCTTGTCCGCCGCCATCAAACTCAAGCAGCTTGCCGAAAAGAATGGACGTGAAATCAGCGTTTGCGTGGTGGAGAAGGGTTCGGAGGCCGGTGCGCACTCGCTTGCCGGTGCCATTATCGATCCGATTTCTTTGAATGAGCTGATTCCTGATTGGAAAGAAAAAGGCGCGCCGCTGACGCGTACAGTGACGAAGGACAGGGTTGTGTTCCTGACCGAGAAAAAAGCCTTCAACTTGCCGGTTACCCCGAATTTCGACAACCATGCGAACTATATTGCCAGCTTGGGCGAAGTCGTGCGCTGGCTGGCGGAACAGGCGGAAAATTTGGGTGTGGAAATTTATCCGGGTTTTGCCGCCGCCGAAGTGCTGTATCACGAAGACGGTTCGGTCAAAGGCATTGCGACCGGTAATATGGGTGTGGGCAAAGACGGCGAACCGACCGATGCATTCCAGCCAGGCATGGAGCTTTGGGCGCAGCAAACCATATTTGCCGAAGGCTGTCGCGGCTCGCTTTCCAAGCAAGTCATTGAACAATTTAAGCTCGACCAAAACAGCGAACCGCAAACTTACGGCTTGGGCATTAAAGAAATTTGGGAAGTGCCGTCTGAAAAACATCAGCCCGGTTTGGTTATGCACAGCGCAGGCTGGCCGTTGGACAGCAAAACCTACGGTGGCTCGTTTATTTATCACTTTGACGAAAACAAAGTCGCTGTCGGCTTTGTGGTCGGCTTGGATTATCAAAACCCTTATCTGTCGCCGTTTGAAGAGTTCCAACGTTTCAAAACCCATCCTGAAATCCGCAAAACCTTCGAAGGCGGCCGCCGTATCGCTTATGGTGCGCGTTCGCTGATTGAAGGCGGTTTGCAAAGCCTGCCGAAACTCTCGTTTAAAGGCGGCGTTTTGGTCGGCGATGCGGCCGGTTTCCTGAATATGCCGCGCATCAAAGGCATTCATACGGCCATGAAATCCGCCATGCTTGCCGCAGAAGCCGTGTTCCCCTTGTTGGAAAATCTCGAAGAAGTGGAAAGCTTTGACAGTGGCAAAGAGGCTGCCGATTATCAGCAACGCTTTGAACAAAGCTGGCTGTATCAAGAGCTTTACGCTGCGCGCAATGTCCGTCCGTCATTCAAATGGGGCGTTTACCTCGGCTCAATCTATACAGGTATCGACCAAATGATTTTCAGAGGCAAAGCCCCTTGGACTTTGAAACATCACGGCAAAGACAACGAGCAGCTCAAAAAAGCAGCCGAATGCAAGCCGATTGATTATCCGAAGCCCGACGGCGTTTTGACCTTCGACCGTTTGAGCAGCGTTTTCCTTGCCAACCTTGCGCACGAAGAAAACCAGCCCGACCATTTGGTGCTGAAAAATCCTCAGGTCATGATAGACGTAAACTACAAAGAATATGCCTCGCCCGAAACCCGCTATTGTCCGGCCGGCGTATATGAAATCGTCGAAGAAAACGGCAGCCCGCGTCTGCAAATCAATGCCGCCAACTGCGTACACTGCAAAACGTGCGACATCAAAGACCCGACGCAAAACATCACTTGGATTTGTCCCGAAGGCGCAAGCGGGCCGAATTACGGCGGAATGTAATTTACTGTTTTGAAGTCAAAACCTAAAGGCCGTCTGAAAAATTTCAGACTGCCTCTATCCTATTATTTCATCAATGGACGCATTATGAACACACGCATTTGGCAGGCAGGCCGATTTGAAATCGCCTTGGACAAACCGAAAATCATGGGCATCGTCAATCTGACCCCCGATTCACTTTCCGATGGCGGCACCTATTCGCAAAATGTCTCAATAGCATTGGCACATGCCGAGCAGCTGCTGAAAGACGGCGCGGATATTCTCGATATCGGCGGCGAATCTACCCGCCCGGGTGCGGATGATGTTTCTCTCGAAGAAGAATGGGCCAGAGTGCAGCCGGTTTTGGCGGAAGTGGCCAAGTGGAATGTTCCCGTCAGCTTGGACACGCGCCACACGGCAACCATGGAAAAAGCCTTGGCGCAAGGCGGCGTCGATATTATCAACGATGTTGCCGCATTGAGTGATGAAGGCGCAGTCGCATTATTGGCTCAACAGCCGACGACAGGCGTGTGTCTCATGCACATGCAGGGTTTGCCCAAAACCATGCAGCTTAATCCGCAATATCAAGATGTCGTCGAAGAAATCACGCGTTATTTAAAAGCACGCGCGGCAGAATGCGTTCAAGCAGGCATTGACCCTGAACGCATCACGCTCGACCCCGGCTTCGGTTTCGGCAAAAACCTGCAACACAACATTACCCTGATACAACATTTGCCTGAGTTGATGGAAGCAACCGGATTCCCCCTTCTGATCGGCATATCGCGCAAAAGCATGATTGGCGAGCTGACAGGCGAACAAGATGCCGCCAAACGCGTACACGGCAGCGTCGCAGCCGCTTTGGCCACAGTGGCTAGAGGTGCGCAAATCATCCGTGTTCACGATGTCAAAGCAACGGCTGACGCTTTGAAAGTTTGGGAAGAATTGGGCGTATCGGCATAATGCCCGAATAGAAAACCAACAGGCCGTCTGAAACATTTGCCCGGCATCTTGAACAAGCAACAAGTTATGCTATAATCCGCTTCTACTCTTGACGGGTCTGTAGCTCAGGGGTTAGAGCAGGGGACTCATAATCCCTTGGTCGTGGGTTCGAAACCCACCGGACCCACCAAATATTAAAAATGCCCGAAGCTTTTGGCTTCGGGTATTTTTGTATTTATTGGTTTGCGAAAGATTGGAATATAATGTCGGCAATAACAATTTGGTTATGTCGTCCAATATGTTTTTTAGGGAAAATCCTTTTTAAAAAAGAAGGAGTAGTTTGGTGGAGTTATTTCCTTATTTTCAGTTTTTTTTAGCATTTTTGTATTTTATTGCAGTTATCATTAATCTAGTAATGCTATATAAAATATTAAAATCAGAAGGGATGGATATAGGGTTTTTTGAATATCTATTTACTCATAGAAGTATGCAATTAAAATTTTTCAAGATACTGTTTGGAATACAAAAAATCTCCAATAAATTTTATTTGAAAATATTAAGAATAAGTTTTACGGTTGCTATGATTATTCTTATTTTAGGTTTTTCTGTTGTCTTATATTCGATATATTTAGCATAAAAATTAACCTATCGAATGAAAGTCAGCTATTTAAGCTGTAGAGTGTTTTGTAAACCAATGCCGTCTGAAAATCTTCATTTCAGACGGCATTTTTTATTATTTAAGTAATACCATTTCAGTATGGCTGGATTGTTTTCAGACGGCCTGAGGATTTAGTCGGCCGTTCCGCGTATTTCGTTGATCGGGATGCGCGGTGTATAAAGTATGTCGTAAGTCGGCTTGTCCAAAAGATCTTGCAGTGAGTATTGATCTAAATGATTAAAGAAGGCTTTGATGGCGCCGGTGATGATACCGGTCAGTCGGCAGGAAGGGGTGATGAGGCATTCGTTGTTGTCGCCCATGCATTCGACGACCTGCGTCGGCTCAAGATGACGTACCACCGCACCGATATTGATGTTTTCAGGATTGTCTGCCAAGCGCAAACCGCCGCCTTTGCCGCGCACGCTGACCAGAAATCCGCCTTTGACTAATGAGGTAACCACTTTCATCAAATGGCTTTTGGAAATATTGTAAGTCTCGGCAATGGTGCCGATATTGACGAGGGTGTCATCGTTGATGGCGGTATAAACCAATACGCGCAATCCGTAATCGGTATGTTGGGTCAGATACATGGCTGGCTCTTTAGATATTTTTATTATATGTCAAAAGCGTAGTGCTTGGAGAGGGGCTGTTTGACTTTATGTGGGATTGGGTTTCATAATATCTGAAACATTTGAATTAATCCAGTTTGACAAACTGTTACCATTATAACGAACTTATGAAGCCCTTGAAACGCCATCCTGCCTTAATAGAACTTTCCCGCGAACATCATGGCTCGCTGTCGTTGTGCGTCCGTCTCCTGCGTACGCCCGATCAAAGCCATCAGGCGGAGCTGGAGCCTCATTTTGTTGAGCTTGAGCCACATTTTTTGGAAGAGGAAACCATGTTTGCGCCGTATTGGGATAAAATTGACCCTGCGTTGCGGCAGCGTTTTGAAGGCGATCATGCCAAATTGCGCGCGATGATGGCGCATCCTGAATATATGAATGAATCATGGAATAAGGAGTTTGCTGTTACTTTGCGCGATCATGCGCGCTTTGAGGAGCGCGAGCTTTTCCCTGCGATTGAACCTTTTTTGCCTTTGCCTGAGAATGTGTAACAGGGAAAGGAATCGATGGCCGTCTGAAAAGTTTCAGACGGCCTCTGTTGCTGTTTTATGATGATATAAAAATTGAAGGAACCACCATGACCGATTTGTTCAAACACCCTGTTTGGGCAATGGCCTTCCGCCCGTTTTATTCGTTGGCGGCTTTGTATGGCGCATTGTCTATACTGCTTTGGGGCTTCGGCTTTCAGGGTACGCCTGAGTTGCCAGGTTTTTATTGGCATGCCCATGAAATGATTTGGGGCTATGCCGGATTGGTTGTCATTGCATTTTTATTGACGGCCGTGGCGACTTGGACAGGCCAGCCGCCGACACGCGGTAAGGCGTTGGCCGGTTTGACCGCATTTTGGCTGTTGGCCCGCATTTGTATGTTTATTCCTGGTTGGGGGGTAACGGCAAGCGGCATATTCGGTACGATCTTTTTCTGGTATGGCGCGGTATGCATGGCTTTGCCGGTAATCCGTTCTCAAAACAAGCGCAACTATGTTGCCGTGTTCGCTATTTTTGTTTTGGGCGGCACCCATTTCGCCTTCCATCTGAAAGTGCAGCCGTTTGATGCCATTGCGCTGATGACCGGTTTGCAATCCGGTTTGATTATGGTAGCCGGCTTTATCGGTTTGATCGGTATGCGGATTATCTCGTTCTTTACGTCCAAGCGCCTGAACGTGCCGCAAATCCCCAGTCCTCAATGGGTGGCGCACGCTTCACTTTGGCTGCCTATGCTGACCGCCATGCTGATGGCGCATAACATTTTGCCGGGACTGGCCGCGTTGTTTGCTCTGGCTGCCGGTGTGATTTTTACCGTGCAGGTGTACCGCTGGTGGTATAAAGCCGTACTGAAAGAGCCTATGCTTTGGATTTTGTTTGCAGGCTATCTGTTTACCGGCTTGGGCTTGATTGCTGTCGGTATTTCTTATTGGGTTCCAAGTTTCCTGAATTTGGGCGTACACCTTATCGGCGTTGGCGGTATCGGCGTGCTGACTTTGGGCATGATGGCGCGAACCGCGCTTGGCCATACCGGCAACTCCATTTATCCGCCGCCTAAAGTAGTTCCTGTCGCCTTTTGGTTGATGATAGCCGCAACGGTTGTCCGTGTTTTGGCAACTTTTGTGAACGGTACGGCATATACGCACAGTATTCGTTGCTCCGCCGCTTTGTTTGCCGCCTCTTTGCTGTTGTACGCATGGAAATATATTCCTTGGCTGATCCGTCCGCGTTCGGATGGTCGTCCGGGTTAACGGTTTGGCGAAATGAAAAGGCCGTCTGAAAAGTTTCAGACGGCCTTTATTATTGATAATAAAAAAGCCTTTCAAAGTATGAAAGGCTTTTATTGAGACTGTGGCCTCGCCAACAGGAATCGAACCTGTATTTTACGCTTAGGAGGCATACGTTCTATCCGTTGAACTATGGCGAGGCGGTAAAGGAGGGGATTTTAAACCTTTCCGGCAAAAAAAGACAATAAGCCGGCAGCAATCAAAGGGCCGACCGGAATGCCGCCGACAAAGGCAACGCCGATGACTGTGCCGATTAATAATCCGGTTACCAAAACAGGCTGTTCGCTCATCAATGGAACGCCGCGTCCGGCAAGCCAGGCAACCAAAATGCCGATAAGGACGGCGGCAATCATTTTAAAATTGATAAACTCGGAAACCGGCGGAATCTGGATTTTACCGGAAACCAGCGGGCTCAATACGCCGATGGTCAGCAGGATGATGCCCAGATGCAAACCGTGTTTTTCCACCAAGGGAAGATATTGCGATAAGGCCGTCTGCTGCATGAGCAGCAATATCGCCGCCGAAATCGTAATCGAGTTGTTGTTGCTGACGACGCCCAAAAAAATCAGCGTAACCAGAAACAAAGGGACAAAGCTGGAATTCATCGGATTAAGATACTCGGGCCAAAGATTCTTTTGCCAGTTGGATCATGGCTTCTTTGACTTCGCTGTCAGGCAATACGTCCAATGAAGCGATGGCTTTGTCGACGGCTTTTTTCGCTTCGGAAATCGAATACGGCAAAGCGTCGGAGTTGACGACATAGTCGTGGATTTTTTCAAAATAGCTGCGGTCGGCATTTTCCAAAGCATGGCGCACATCGTTGGCGGCCTGCTCAGAGCCGTTTCGCATCAGGTAAATCAATGGCAGGGTAGGTTTGCCTTCTGCCAGATCGTCGCCGACATTTTTGCCGATTTCTTCGGTTTCGCCAGAATAGTCCAATACATCGTCAATGATTTGGAAAGCCGTACCGACGTACATGCCGTAGTCTTTCAAGGCTTGCTCGTGTTCGGGGGAAGCCTTGCCCAAAATTGCGCCGACTTGAGCGGCCGCTTCAAACAATTTTGCTGTTTTGTATTGGATGACTTGGACGTATTGCTCTTCGGTAATATCCGTATTGCCGATGTTCATCAGCTGCATAACTTCGCCTTCGGCGATGATGTTGGTCGCATCGGCCATCACTTCCAAAATACGCATGCTGCCTGAGCCAACCATCAGTTGGAAGGCGCGTGTATAGAGGAAGTCGCCGACCAAAACGGCCGCCGCGTTGCCGAAGAGATTGTTTGCGGTTTTACGGCCGCGGCGCAATTCGCTTTCATCGACGACATCGTCGTGCAGGAGGGTGGAGGTGTGGATGAATTCCACCATCGCCGCCAGCGAATACAGTTTTTCATCGTCATGCCCGACTGCTTTGCCTGCCAAAATGGTAATAATCGGACGCAGTCGCTTACCGCCCGCGCTGATGATGTATGTGCCGATTTGCGAAATCAGCGCGACATCGGATTGAACAGCTTGGTTGATGACCGCGTTCACTTTGGCAAGGTCATCGGGCAGGTGGCGTTGGAAGTAAGGCAGGTTTTCGAGCATAAAACATTCTCTGTTGATAAAACGGAGCGGAGGCTCCAATGAATCTGTTTAAACCCGTACATTCGGTCGGGGTAATAACGTTGCATAAAAATATCAGCAATCCAGCGCGTGATTATATCAGTTAAAAAGCATGCAACATATCTTTCAGACGGCCTTTTCAGTTGTAAATAAAATAAATTTTGACAAAACAGACAAATAGAAATAGAATAGCTCGTTTCGCACATGGTGTGCGGAATGTTAACCTAATTCTCATGGAGTTGAGTATGTACGCGGTCGTAAAAACCGGCGGTAAACAATACAAAGTTTCCGTTGGCGAAAAATTGAAAGTAGAACAGATACCAGCCGAACTCGACAGCCAAATCGAACTGACTGAAGTTTTGATGATTGCTGACGGCGAATCTGTAAAAGTAGGCGCACCTTTTATCG
>NZ_JBQCXF010000113.1:0-8291 GCF_051956635.1 Neisseria sp. P0022.S010
GGTATGCTTGAAGCGTTTGTTTTGGGTTTTTGGATTATCTGGTCATCCGATCGCGAAGTGTATCCGCTAAGCGAAAGTTTGTGGTTTACACTGATTGCAGTGATACTGCGACAGCTGACGGCGTTTGATTTGCCGATTATTGATACCTATTGGATGATTTTCAATGGGATAGTGTGGGCATTTGCCGGTTTGATTTTTTCCATTGTCGGCCGCATCGACAGCAATTTCATCATCTCCTGCATTTTGGCAATGATAGCGGGGATTGGTTATTTTCAGCTGTTGCAACATTTGCCGGATTGGTTGAGCAAATTTTTGGCCTGACGGTTTCAGACGGCCTGATAACGGATAAGAGGTATTGAGTATGGCATTGTCAAAACGAATAATTCCTTGTCTGGATGTAAAAGACGGTCGCGTGGTAAAAGGTGTCAACTTTTTGGGTTTGCGCGATGCAGGTAATCCGGTTGACGTTGCCAAACGCTACAACGATGAAGGCGCGGATGAGTTGACCTTTTTGGATATTACTGCTTCCAGCGACAATCGCGACACTATTTTGCACGTTATTGAGGCAGTCGCTTCACAAGTTTTTATTCCATTGACGGTCGGCGGCGGTGTGCGCACAGTTGCCGATATCCGTCGTCTGCTTAATGCCGGTGCCGATAAGGCCAGCATCAATACGGCCGCTGTAACCAATCCTGATTTGGTAAACGAAGCGGCCGGTTTTTTTGGTTCGCAAGCGATTGTTGTTGCCGTGGATGCCAAAGCGGTCAACCCTGAAAACACCCGTTGGGAAATCTTTACCCACGGCGGACGTAATCCGACCGGTTTGGACGCGGTGGAATGGGCTGTCGAAATGCAGCGGCGCGGTGCGGGCGAGATTTTGCTGACCAGTATGGATCGGGACGGTACCAAACAAGGTTTCAACCTGCCTTTGACACGCGCGGTCAGCGAAGCGGTCGATATTCCGGTCATTGCTTCCGGCGGCGTCGGTTCGGTTCAACACTTGGTGGACGGCATTAAAGAAGGAAAGGCAGATGCGGTATTGGCCGCCAGTATTTTCCACTTTGGCGAAGCGAGTATCCGCGAAGCGAAACTGGCCATGCGTGAAGCAGGAATTGAAGTGCGTTTGTGATTGCTATCCAAAGGCCGTCTGAAAATATGGGAGAAAAACGCGAATGTCGAACATAAACGAAACGCTGCTGAATGCCGTAAAATTTGATGAAAAAGGTTTGGTTTGCGCGATTGCCCAAGATTGGCAGACACACCGTGTGCTGATGGTTGCCTGGATGAACGCCGAGGCCCTACAAAAAACCGTAGAAACCGGTTTTGCCCACTATTACAGCCGTTCTCGCCAAAAACAATGGATGAAGGGCGAAGAGTCCGGACATACGCAAAAAGTACACGAATTACGCCTGGATTGCGATGGCGACGCAGTCGTCATGCTGATTGAACAAAACGGCGGCATTGCCTGCCATACAGGGCGCGAAAGCTGTTTTTACAAAGTTTGGCAAGACGGCGCATGGCAGACAGTCGATGCCGTGTTGAAAGATGAAGAAGCAATCTACGGACATAAACATCCTTAAGGCCGTCTGAAAGAAAATAAGAGAAACCGACCATGACCGATACTATCCTTACCCAAATTCAAAACGTCATCGATTCGCGCAAAGGCGGCGATCCGGATGCTTCTTACGTTGCTCAACTGCTGCACAAAGGCGAAGACAAGATTCTGAAAAAAGTCATCGAGGAAGCGGGTGAAACCTTGATGGCCTCTAAAGATGGCGGTGGCGAACATTTGGTTTACGAAGTGGCGGATTTGTGGTTTCATACCATGGTTTTATTGGCGCATCACGGATTGCGCGCTGAAGATGTGGTCAACGAGCTTGCGCGCCGTCAAGGTTTGTCGGGATTAGTGGAAAAAGCTTCTCGCAAAGAATCTTGAATTTATATTACAATCCCGTATTTGACCTGTTTCAGAATCCGTCTCTTGGGGCAAAAACGATTTCCCTTTTTTGGTCGAAACCCGTTACGCCCGTTTTCAGACGGCCATTGGAGCCATTATGGATAATTGTATTTTCTGCAAAATCGCAACCAAAGATATTCCGGCACAAACCGTTTACGAAGACGACGAGATGCTTTGTTTCAAAGACATCCGTCCTGCCGCGCCGGTGCATCTGCTGCTGATTCCGAAAGTGCACTTCGATTCACTGGCACACGCAACTGCCGAACATCAAACCCTGTTGGGCAAAATGATGTTTAAAGTTCCTCAAATCGCCCATGAGGCAGGTTTGACCGACGGTTTCAAAACCCTGATCAACACAGGCAAAGGCGGCGGACAAGAAGTCTTCCACCTGCATATCCATATCATGGGTACGCCTGCATAACTATTATCTATTTTTAACAAATTCAAGGATTTATCATGGGTAGCTTCTCTCTTTGGCACTGGATTATCGTACTGATTATCGTCGTTTTGGTATTCGGTACCAAAAAATTGCGCAACGTCGGCAAAGACCTCGGCGGTGCGGTACATGACTTCAAACAAGGCCTGAACGAAGGTACAGACGGCAAAGATGCCAAAAAAGATGAAGTCATCGAACACAAAAAAGACGAAGACAAAGCATAATCCATGTTTGATTTTGGTTTGGGCGAATTGCTGCTGGTCGGCGTTGTCGCCCTGATAGTGCTTGGCCCCGAACGTCTGCCGCAAGCTGCGCGCACGGCTGGGCGTTTGGTCGGCAAATTGCAAGGATTCGTCAATAACGTCAAGCAGGAACTTAATACTCAGGCTGAGTTGGACGAATTGCGCAAGGTGAAGCAGGAATTTGAAACCGCCGCATCTGAGTTTCGCGATGGTATCAAAGACTTGGGCAACGATGCGCAAAAAAACCTGAGCGATATTTCAGACGGCCTCAAGCCGTGGGAACGCCTGCCCGAACAGAAAACGCCTGCCGATTTTGGTGTGGACGAGTTGGGCAATCCTTTGCCTGATCTGGCTTCAAACAGCACTGAGCATGAAAGTGCAATCCAAACTTCTGAGCAGGGTGGGGCAGTGCAAACTCAAGAGCTTGTCGAGGCTGAAAATGCCGAGTCCGAGCAAGACCGCGCTTGGCGTGAGTATTTGACGGCTTCGGTTTCACCTGCTCCTGCTCCGGCGGTAGAAGTCAGCTATATCGAATCCCCTGTTGCCGATGTTCCTCCGCTGCATACGACTTCTTTGCGTAAGCAGGCGATGAGCCGCAAACGCGATATGCGCCCGAAATTCCACGCCAAGCCCAAACTGCGCGTCCGTAAGTAAAAAGTGAGTCAACCGGTGTCCGAACCTCAACACGAACAACCCGTCCAACCGCTTATTGAGCATCTTCTCGAGCTGCGCCGCCGCATGATGTGGATCGTCATCGGTATCGTCGTCTGCTTTTTGGGTATGATGCCGTTTGCCCAGCAGCTCTATACCTTTGTTGCCGAACCATTAATGGCCAATCTGCCTAAAGATACCAGCATGATTGCAACCGATGTGATCGCGCCGTTTTTTGTGCCGGTCAAGGTTACTCTGATGGCGGCATTTCTACTGTCGTTGCCGCACACGCTGTATCAAGTTTGGGCGTTTGTTGCCCCTGCCTTATACCAAAACGAAAAACGCTTGATTACGCCGCTAGTGTTGTCCAGCGTGACGCTCTTCTTCGTTGGGATGGCGTTTGCCTATTTTTTGGTATTTCCCGTGATTTTCAAATTCTTGGCCGGTGTAACCCCTGTCGGCGTCAATATGGCGACCGATATCGACAAATACCTGTCCTTTATTTTGGGCATGTTTGTTGCATTCGGTACAACGTTTGAAGTTCCCGTCGTTGTGGTGTTGCTTGCAAAAATGGGCATTGTTTCGACTGCACAGCTTAAGAATGCGCGTCCGTATGTGATTGTCGGTGCGTTTGTCGTGGCCGCAATCATCACGCCGCCTGACGTAATTTCTCAAACCCTGCTTGCTGTCCCACTGATTCTGCTCTACGAAGCAGGTATTTGGTTCAGTCGTTTTGCCAAAGTGAAAACGCAGCAGGAAGATGAAGATACACCGCAACCACCGGCAGAAGTTTAAGAATTAAGGCCGTCTGAAGAATTTTTCAGACGGCCTTTGTATCATGGCACTTCAGTTTTTAAGAAAAAGTATGATGGATGTTTGGGGAATCGTACAAAAACGCTACAGCCCCAAATTCTTTTGATGTGACTAAAAATTTCGACCTTACCCATGGCTGGGCAATTTGCGTGACTGGATGACGGAGCAGGCAAAAAATGGGGAAAAATATTCCATCGTTACTTGTTCTGCACTCAAACGCCAATACCGCGATATTCTGCGTGGCGCAGAAGGGAAGGTGGCTTTTATCCATCTGACTCCACCTCAAGCAATCAATCTCGAGCGTATGCTGTCGCGTCAGAGGCATTATATGAAAGCCGGAATGCTGGATTCTCAGCTGGAGATTTTGGAAGAGCTGGGTGCTGATGAGTACGGTGTCAAAATCGACAATCCGGGTTTGCCTGAAGCCGTTGAGGCAGATATTATGAACTGGGTGAAAGCGCAAGGCTTGATTTAGTAATGATCAGAAATGGAAAGGCCGTCTGAAATATTTCAGACGGCCTTTTTCGATGGAATTTAGAATGTTTTTTGCGAATCAAGCAATAAGGTAACCGGCCCATCATTGCAAAGGGAAACCTGCATATGGGTTTGGAATCTGCCGGTTTCGACAGTCAATCCATGTTCGCGTAGAAGTTGTGCGGTGTATTGATAAAGTTTATCCGCTAGTTCTGCGGGTGCGGCATTGGAGAAAGATGGGCGGCGGCCGCTGCGCGCATCGGCGTAAAGGGTAAACTGGGAAACCAGTAATATCGAGCCGCCGACATCTTTGAGCGATAAATTTAATTTGCCGTTTTCGTCTTCAAAGATACGCAGGTTGGTGGTTTTATCTGCAATGTATTTGGCGTCCGCTTCTGTATCGGTGTGGGTAACGCCGAGCAATATCATAAATCCGTTGTTGATTTCGCCGTAGGTTTCTCGGGAATCTTCGGACAAAACGTCAACTTTGGCTTGGGTAACTTTTTGGATAACAGCGCGCATAATCTTGTGTGAATAAAAGGAGTTGTAAAAAAGGGCGTAAGATACGCCCTCTGGGTTTAAATATAGTTTCAGACGGCCTGAAACCATTGAATTAATTTACGGATTAATGCTGTTTTCTTTCAAGATACGTTCGATCTGATTCTCGACTTTTTGTCGTTTGACAGCTTGGGCAATCTGATTGCGTACCAGTTCGAAAGGTTCGGCATTAGGATTACGCTCTACGGCGCTGAGTTTAAACAGATAAAAATGGTTTCCCATCTGAATCGGCTCATGCGTTACATCACCTCGGTTCATGTCGGCAAAAGCGGTAGCCAGTTGAGGCGAAAACTGCTGCGGAGAGATGAAGCCGTCGAACTCTTGTTCGGGGTTGGGATAGCGTTTCATCAGCTCTTCAAATGACAAGCCTTTGAGCAGCAGTTCTTGCGCTGCGCGGACTTCTTCGGCTGAAGCGAAGTTGACTTGTTGCAGCTTGATGATGCGTGTTTGCTGGTCGTAGAAACGGCGCAACTCGGCATCGTCAACCACAGTTTGGCGTTCTAAATAAGCAGCGTATTGGTTGGCATAAAACTCAGCTTCAACGTTTTTAAACTGATTCTGTACTTCTGCATCTTTATCCAAACCAGCCTTGATGGCTTCATTTTTCAAAATTTCCAAAGTCTGTAAACGTGTAACCACATCTTTGCGGATTGCCTGACCATCGGGTTTGGCAGTCTGGTTGGGATGTTGATCGGCTTGTCTCAATACTTCGGCGACCATGCTGTCGATACGGGCAGGATCGATTTCAGGTGCTTTGGCGGTTGCCAAGCCGACGGTCGATAGGGTGAGGATAGCCAAAACGGCAGTTTTGGGCTTGATGTTCATGTGAGTTCCTTATTGCCCGCCGTTATCACGGCGGGCACGTTATATTATTTGTTGACTTTGATGCTGGCTTTTTTCAGCAATGATTGAATGGCCGCATCAACACGGGCTGCCTGTAAGTCGCTGCCAATCTCGTTTTTAGCGGCTTCGTAAGAAGGTACGGTAACGTTACGGCGGTCGTTGACATAGAAAACGGCGTACAGATTACCGTTTTGCAGCGGCGTTTTAGTGTGTGCACCTTTTTTCAGGTCTTTGACAGCTGCGTAAAGCGGAGGCGCTGATTCTTGCAAATCTTTAAGCGGAACATAAGCTTTAGGGATGCCGCCGGCTTTTTTGGCAGCTTCGTCAATTGAGTATTGGTTCAATACCGAAACAAAGCTTTTTTTCGCATCCAAATCGGCAATGGCTTTTTGGGCATTGCTGCTGCTGTCGGTTAAGATTTCGCCCAGTTGGACTTCCTGAGTACCTTTGTAGAAGTTGCTGAAGTCGTTGTAAGCGGCTTTGACATCTTTTTCTTGAACAGGATATTGACGGACGATATGCGCCGCGAAAGCTTGGCCTAGCAAATCATTTTCGAAAACTGCCCATTCGGTTTTGAATGTGGCTTTTTTATCTGCGCCTTGCTTGGCGGCATCGGCACGCGCTTGCTCCAATGCAGCTTTGAATTCAGCGCTTTGATCCAGTTTTAATTTTTTGGCTTCTTGGGTAACAACAGTGCTGATAATTTGGCGTTCAGTCAGCATTTGACGCAATTCAGGAGTGTCTTGAACGTTCGGGTTGCTGGCGCGTACGGAAGCAACTTGGTCATCGATAACGCTGCTGTCGATGGCTTGACCGTTGACGGTCACCAAAGTTTGGGCAAACAGGGTGCCGGAAGTCAGGGCAAACATCAAGGCTGAAGCAAAGTAGGTTTTTTTCATCGTATTTCTCATTTAAATTAATGATTGGAAATCAAAGTTTGGGCAGTAATCTTAATGGAAGTATTCGTCCGGCGTGGCCGCTTTGATACTGAGTGCATGAATCAGGCCGTCTGAAAACAAGTCCTGTAAAAGCTGCTTAATCATATGTTGCCGCTGGAGGCGGCCAATGTTTTCAAATGCGTTGCTGACCACCACTATGGCGTAATGCCCGCCGCCTTTATTACCGGCATGGCCGGCATGCAGATGGCTTTCATCTTCAAAATCGAAGAACTCAGGCTCAAGCGTTCGCAGGTGTTCCTCGATAATTTGACGAATATTGCTCATTTGAACACGGCTTTAAAAGGTTTAATCAATACTTCTGCGTATACGCCGGCATCAACGTAAGGGTCTTGTTCTGCCCATTCTTGTGCAGCGTCCAAAGATTCAAATTGAGCCACAATCAGGCTGCCGGAAACACGTTCCGGATTATCTGGTAGAGGATTGGGGCCGGCAGTCAGCAGACGGCCTTGCGCTTTCAATTCTTCCAAGCGTGCCAAATGAGCAGGGCGTGCCGCCATGCGTGCTTCGTGGACATCTTCGGCATCAGTGGCCAAAAGCATGAAATATTCCATTATTGATCCTCCTTAGACTGGAAACGCATCAGATACATACCCTGTGCGATGGAAAAAATGATTGTGAAGCCCAATGTGCCGAACAGTTTGTAATTGACCCATTGGTCTGGAAAATACGTAAAGACAAAGAGGTTGGCCGCACCCATAAAAATTAGGAAGCCAATCCATGCATAAGTCAGGCGTGTCCATACAAAATCAGGGAGCTGCATTTCTTTGCCCATGACGGCTTTAAGCCCGTTTTTACCGGCCAGGTGGCTGAACAGCATGACGATCGCGCCGATCCAAAACAGAACGGTTGGTTTCCACATGATAAAGCGGTTGTCTTTCAGCAGAATCGTTGCACCGCCAAAAAAGACAATCAAAATCAGGCTGACCCATTGCATGGTGTCCAGCTTGCGGTGTTTCCAAAAGGTCAGCGCAGCTTGGGCAATACCGACGATAACCGCAACAGTTGTTGCGGCAATCATGTCTTTGGTGATGATGTATGTGATGAAAAATAAGAATACGGCGAATAAGTCGCTCAAAATCTTCATATATTAATGATGAAACTAATTGAGTAAATGCTAATCATACAGGGAGATGTGTTTTTTTGCACGTTTTACCATGACTTTAATATCGCACATATTTATATGAAATATTTGTTTTGGGTTGGCGAAATTTGTAAAAAAGAAACACAAGCATGCAAAAGTAATAGATTTGCTAAGGAATTTTAGGCTGAATAGCCTCTATTGCTTGGCAGGAATGGGTTAAAAATATATCATGGCGTAATATCTAGTAAATATATGGTTAAATGCGTGCACATTGGTT
>NZ_JBQCXF010000114.1:0-8180 GCF_051956635.1 Neisseria sp. P0022.S010
CACGCGGTTCCCTGCCTTTGGCTCAGTTGCAAAAACTGACCGCTTTGGCGGAAGCGCAAGGCAGACCGCTTGATTTGAATGCTTTTTTACAAAAAAACGAATCTCTGGAGAGAACAGAAATGACACAGACCAATCGTGTAATTATTTTTGACACTACCATGCGCGATGGCGAGCAGTCGCCCGGTGCATCCATGACCAAAGAGGAGAAAATCCGTATTGCCCGCCAGTTGGAAAAGATGGGTGTCGATGTGATTGAAGCAGGTTTTGCAGCAGCCAGTCCGGGCGATTTTGAATCGGTTAATGCGATTGCCAAAATCATTACCAAATCTACAGTTTGCTCATTGGCGCGTGCCGTTGAAAACGATGTTCGCAAAGCAGGCGAAGCTGTTTCCCCCGCTCCGAATAAACGTATTCACACTTTTATCGCTACCAGCCCGATCCACATGGAGCACAAACTGAAAATGAAGCCGCAGCAGGTAATTGATGCGGCGGTCAAAGCGGTGAAAATTGCCAAAGAATACACTGACGATGTGGAATTTTCTGCCGAAGACGCAGTGCGTTCGGATTTGGACTTCCTTGCCAAAATCTTTACGGCGGTTATCGAAGCGGGGGCGACTACTATCAACATTCCCGATACTGTCGGCTACTCCATTCCTTCCGTATGGTACGAGCGTATCAGCAACATTATCAAAAGCGTTCCCAATGGCGACAAAGTAGTTTGGTCGACCCACTGCCATAATGACTTGGGTATGGCGGTTGCTAACTCATTAGCTGCTATTCAGGCAGGTGTGCGTCAGGTGGAATGTACCATCAACGGTTTGGGAGAACGCGCAGGCAATGCCAGCCTTGAAGAAATCGTGATGGCGTTGAAGGTGCGTCATGATTTGTTTGGCTTGGAAACCGGCATCGATACCACGCAAATTGTGCCGGTTTCCAAACTGGTATCTACTATCACCGGCTATCCGATTCAGCCAAACAAAGCAGTAGTCGGCGCAAACGCCTTTGCGCACGAATCAGGCATCCACCAAGACGGCGTGTTGAAACACCCTGAAACCTATGAAATCATGACTGCCGAATCAGTCGGCTGGTCAACCAACCGCCTGACTTTAGGCAAATTGTCCGGCCGTAATGCTTTCAAAACCAAGCTGGCTGATTTAGGCATCGAGTTGGAAAGTGAAGAGGCATTGAATGCGGCATTCGCACGCTTCAAAGAGCTGGCGGATAAGAAACGCGAAATCTTTGATGAAGACTTGCACGCTTTGGTGTCTGATGAAATGGGCAGCCTGAATGCTGAAAGCTACAAATTCATCTCTCAAAAAATCAGCACCGAAACCGGCGAAGAGCCTCGTGCCAATATCGTGTTCAGTATTCGCGGCGAAGAAAAACACGCTACCGCTACCGGCTCCGGCCCTGTTGATGCGATCTTTAAAGCCATTGAAAGCGTGGCTCAAAGTGGCGCGACCTTGCAGATTTACTCTGTCAACGCGGTGACACAAGGTACAGAAAGCCAAGGCGAAACTTCTGTCCGCCTGCAACGTGGCGATCGAGTGGTCAACGGTCAAGGCGCAGATACCGACGTGTTGGTGGCGACTGCCAAGGCTTATCTGTCTGCACTGAGCAAATTGGAATTCGGTCAAGCCAAGCCTAAAGCGCAAGGCAGCGGCATGATTTAATTTATTGAAAAGGTAAAGGCCGTCTGAAATCGTAGTGATGCGTTTCAGACGGCCTTTTTTATTTGGTCAAAAAATAGTTTGTTTATTGAAGTTTAAGCAGTCGGTCTTGTTCAACAGACAAAACGCCGTTTACCTTTTTGAAATAGGCAATGGCATCTTCAATATTGGTCTTGGAAGATGGACGGATAGCAATGCCGTGCAGGTTTTTATATTCGTAAACCAAAGTTGCGCCGGAGGTTTTCATTGCTTTTAGCAATGGGGCGGAACCGGTTTGGGCATTATAGAAGATAATCAGATTGCCGGTTGTATCTTGGGCTTGCTGTTGAGATGGGGTGGCAGTTGATTGAGCAGAAGTGCTTGAACTTTGGCAGGCGCAAAGCAGGGTGGAGAGTAGGACGAATGCTAGGGTTTTCATGGCATTAATTCAATTTGATAAAAGGCTAAGGCCGTCTGAACAATCGTAAAACGAAATCAAAGTTTCCATTTACAACTTTCAGACGGCCTTTATTAGTTATGCTTCAGGCAATTCCATGGCCAAAACGGTTTGTTCTTGTTTAGCACGGAAAACGGCCAGTTTTTCAGCCAATTCAGGATTTTCGTTGGCCAAAAGTGAAATGGCAAACAGCGCTGCATTGGCCGCGCCGGCTTCGCCAATGGCAAATGTGGCAACAGGAACACCTTTAGGCATTTGCACAATCGAAAGCAGGGAGTCTTCGCCACGCAGATATTTGCTGGGAACGGGAACGCCCAAGACGGGAACCGTGGTTTTGGCAGCGACCATGCCCGGCAAATGCGCTGCGCCGCCTGCGCCGGCAATGATGGCTTTGATGCCGCGTTCGCGTGCGGTTTCGGCGTATTCAAACATCAAATCAGGCGTACGGTGTGCAGAGACGACACGCGCTTCGTATTCAACGCCGAATTCTTTGAGAAATTGTGCTGCCTGCTGCATCACCGGCCAATCGCTGTTGCTGCCCATAATAATGCCGACTTGGATCATGAGGAGTTCCTTTTGCTTGAATGGATTAAGGGTAAAAAATATTCAGACGGCCTTGGAGATGACAAGGCCGTCTGAACGTTTATCTTTGTTTGAGACTGATAGAAGCACGTTTTGCCGCTTCGCTGTTGGGGAAGCTTTGTATCAGTTTGCGCCATGTGCTGCGGGCGATGTCTTTTTGTTGCAGTTTGTATTGGCACTGGCCGATGCTGTACATCGCATCGGGAGCTTGCGGGCTGTTGCGGAATCGGTTGGCGTAGCGGTTGCCGATTTCGATAACGGATTCGCAGTTGCCCAGACGCTGTTGGCTTTGCAGGAGCAGGTACATATTGCGGCGGGCAATTTCGCTGCCGTTGCCGCCGTCTGCCTCTTTCAAAATGGCCACTGCGGCGGAGAAGTTGTTGCGTTGGTAGTATTTTTGCGCCTGATTATAAAGGCGCAGTTCGTTTTGTGCGGCTGAATCTGTTTCAGATGGTGCGCCTCCGCCATTGGCCAAATAATTCATTTTCAGCTTGCGGTCGTCCAATCGCTGGGCTTTGGGTTGGGAAGCCGAAGTAGTCGGACGTTTGATGTTTCGTTGTTGTTCCAATGTGTGCAAGCGTTGATTTAATTCTTCGACCGTGCGTTCCAGTCGGGCGATTTGTATGCCCAAGTGGTCAATCTGGGTTTGTTCGTCCAAACGCGGATAGGGGATACTTTTTTCGTGCAAAGGCTCACGTGGAATATCAGGCAGGACAAAGTTGGGATTGTCGGCAGATTGGGGAGAGTGGGAAAC
Organism: Neisseria sp. P0022.S010; assembly: GCF_051956635.1. Classification (NCBI taxonomy): domain Bacteria; kingdom Pseudomonadati; phylum Pseudomonadota; class Betaproteobacteria; order Neisseriales; family Neisseriaceae; genus Neisseria; species Neisseria sp. P0022.S010. The sequence continues at coordinate 3,443 of NZ_JBQCXF010000114.1, forward strand.
AGTGCATGATGCGGCCAATAGAGTAAGCGGCAAAAGAAACAGGGAATGTGATAATGTTTTCATCGGATTGTGTCGTTTTATTTTTTTAGTAGCAATGTCAAACCGTCGCCGACAGGCAGGGTAATGGGAATAATACGTGTATCGTGCGGCAGATTTTGGTTGAAATGGCGCAGGATATCCAAGCTGGGCGGATCATTTTCTGCAGCTTCATTCATGACACGCCCACCCAACAAGATATTGTCGATGGCAATCACGCCGCCACTCCGTACCAGTTGCAAACAGCGTTCAAAATATTGCGGCGTAGGCGGTTTGTCGGCATCGATAAGTGCCAAGTCGTAGCTTTCCGATTCTCCTTGCGCAATCAAATCGTCCAAAGTCAGCAAAGCCGGTTGCAGATGAAGCGAGATTTTATGCGCTATGCCTGCAGCCTGCCATGTTTCGCGGGCAATATCGGTAAAGGTTACATTAATGTCGCAAGCCGTGATTTTGCCGTCTTCGGGGAGGGCAAGCGCCATGGCGGTGCTGCTGTAACCGGTAAAGACTCCAACTTCCAAATATTTTTTGGCATTCAATAATTTGGCCAACCACACCAACATGGCCACCTGCTCTTGGGCGATGGCCATCTTTCCCAGACGATGTGCTTGGGTACGCTCGCGCAATGCAGTCAAAACAGGATGTTCGGATTGACCGATGCTGTTGAGGTAATGTTGTAATGCCGGATCGGTATTGTGCGTGTTGGTCGTCATGCCGATACGGGATTAGTCTTGATAGTAGGTATAGGGTTTTTTGTTGACTTTGGCTGCTTCAAATTCGGCCTGTTCTGTCGGATTGAGGGTAACATCCCACAGCAAATGGCGGTTTTCGAGGCGTTGCGCTTCCATTTCGGGATTGTCTTCCATGAGTTTGTCGAGGAATTGGGTAGCTTCGGATTTGTAGTGGTACATGATGTTCTGCCTGAATCGTTGTCAGACCGACATTATAGCCGATATTTTTTGCCAATACGCTAATTAATCGAACTTCCATAAGGTATAATGGCACGTCTTTTTTAGGCCGTCTGAAGCCTTTGCTCAATGTTTTGCCCCTTCTGCGGCAGAATATTGTGCAAAGGCTTAAGCCAGACAAGTTTCAGACGGCCTTTTTTATTGTGAAAAGAGCTGCTTATGTTAAAAAAATGGCTACATAAAGTGTTGCCTAAAAAACACGTCAAATCGTTACCCGAAAAGGAAATTATCCCGCTTGAGCAACACGGTATCCGCGCGGATATGTTGAGCTTTGCCGCGGAGAAAATTGCCAAACGCCTGCATGAAGCCGGTTTTCAGGCTTATGTTGTGGGCGGTGCCGTTCGGGATTTGTTGCTCGGGGTTGAGCCCAAAGACTTTGATATCGCAACCGATGCCACGCCGGAGCAAATCCGCAAAGTATTCCGCCGCAGCCGCATTATCGGCCGCCGCTTCCAAATCGTTCATGTGATGATCGGACCTGAAACCATTGAAGTCACGACGTTCCGCGGTGGCGATAAGGTTCAGCAAAATGCGCAAGGCCGTATTATGAAGGACAATACTTACGGTAGTATTGAAGAAGATGCCATGCGGCGCGACTTTACTTGCAATGCGCTGTATTACGACCCGATTAAAGAGGAGATTTGGGACTTCCATCAGGGCGTGGCTGATGTTGCCGATAAAAAATTGGTGATGATAGGCGATCCTGCCGAACGCTATCAGGAAGATCCTGTCCGTATTCTTCGCGCTGTACGTTTATCGGGCAAGTTGGGTTTTGAAGTAGAAGAGCAAACTGCTTTGCCGATTGCCGAATATGCAGGCCGTCTGAAAAATGAGCCTGTGGCCCGTCTTTTTGACGAAATTCTGAAAATCCTGTTTTCTGGTTATTCCCGTGCCTGTTTGAAACGGTTGAACGAGTTGGACATTCCCGAAGGCATCCATCCGCTTTTAGATGCCTTGAAAACTGCTGAAGCGGCCGATAAACGTATGATTATGTTGGCGTTGAAAAATACCGACGAACGTATCCGTGCGGATAAGTCCGTTTCCGTTGGTTTCGTATTGGCGGCGGTATTGTGGCCGACACTAAATGCTATGTGGCAACGAAATCTGAATCATGGACAAAAACCTGTCCCTGCATTGATGGATGCGATGAACACTATGCGTGATACGGTAGAGAAGGGTTGGGGCGTGCCACAACGATTTTCTGCAACCATGCGTGAAATCTGGCAATTTCAGCCACAATTCGACAATATGCGCGGTGCACGCCCGTATCGCCTACTATCACAAGCCCGTTTCCGAGCCGCTTATGATTTCCTGATTTTGCGTAGCGAGGTTGGCGAGGTTGATAAAGAGATGGCTTCTTGGTGGACAACTTTCCAACATGCCGATGAGGAAACCCGTCAGCAAATGACTGCGACCAATGATCACAAACGTCAGAAACAAAATGGATCAACTGATGGAAAACCCAAACGTCGCCGCCGTCGTCCGAAAAAGAAAACCACTGAGGCTGAATAAGTTATCAAAATAAATTTAAGGCCGTCTGAAACCATTGAATCTTTTGAGATTTGGTTTTTCAGACGGCCTTTTCGTATTTCAATAAAAAATCGCAGGTCTTTCAACCTGCGGTTTGCTTTTACGATTTGTTTTCTTCGCTGTCGAGGAAGCTGCGGAGGCGGTCGCTGCGAGTTGGGTGGCGCAGCTTGCGCAGGGCTTTGGCTTCGATTTGACGGATACGTTCACGGGTTACGTCAAATTGTTTGCCGACTTCTTCCAAAGTGTGGTCGGTATTCATATCGATACCGAAACGCATACGCAAAACTTTGGCTTCGCGCGGTGTCAGGCTCTCGAGGATTTCTTTGGTTACTTCGTGCAGGCTGGTGTACATCGCAGCTTCTGCCGGCGCAACGTTGTTGGCATCCTCGATGAAGTCGCCCAAGTGCGAATCATCGTCATCGCCAATCGGTGTTTCCATGGAAATCGGCTCTTTGGCGATTTTCATGATTTTGCGGATTTTGTCTTCCGGCATTTCCATCAGTTCGGCCAGTTTGGCAGAATCAGGCTCTTCACCGGTTTCTTGCAGGTATTGGCGCGAGATACGGTTCATTTTGTTGATGGTTTCAATCATGTGAACCGGAATACGGATGGTACGTGCTTGGTCGGCAATGGAACGGGTAATTGCTTGACGAATCCACCATGTGGCGTAAGTTGAGAACTTGTAGCCGCGGCGGTATTCGAATTTGTCCACCGCTTTCATCAGGCCGATATTGCCTTCTTGAATCAAATCAAGGAACTGCAAGCCACGGTTGGTGTATTTTTTGGCAATGGAAATAACCAAACGCAAGTTGGCCTGAATCATTTCCTGTTTGGCTGCTGAGGTTTCTTTTTCACTCAACACCATGTTTTTGTTGATTTCTTTCAACTCTTCGATGGAAATGCGGGTTTCGGCTTCCATATTTGCCAGCTCGGTTTGTTTTTCGAGGATGGCGTGGCGGAAACGATCCAACGCATTTGCCCATACACGGCCTTTGGCTACTTCTTCTTCTACCCATTTCAAATCAGTAATGGCGGGCAGGAAGTTTTTGATGAAGTAGTCGCGTTCCATGCGGACGCGGTCGATACAGATGTCGCGGATTTCACGTTCGAGTTTGCGGATGTTTTCAACGCGGCTGCGCAGGTTGCTGCTCAGGTTTTCGATTTGACGTGTGGCAAAACGGACTTCCAGCAGTTTGTTGGCAATGGCATCGCGGTGTTTCAGGTAGTTGGCATGTTGGCTGCCGTGTTTTTCCAACTGCTTGATCATTTTGCCGTATTCGCTCTCGATAAAGGCGAAGTGTTCCAAAACTTTTTGTTTCAGTTCGGCCAAATGGGCGGCTGATATGGCTTCAGAGTCGCTACCTGAACCGTCTTCATCTTCATCGTCGCCATCTTCATCATCGCTATCGGTTTCGCCTTCTTCATTATCTGGTTTGGCATTTTCCAAATGACCCAAGCCCAATTCGTTCAATAAGACTTCGTTAGGGTCGATGATGGCTTCAACGACTTCATCCACACGGATTTCATCGTTGCGGACTTGCTCGATCAAAGCCAGAATTTCAGCAATCGAGCCTGGGCAGGCTGAGATTGCCTGCACCATGTTTTTCAGTGCATTTTCGATTTTTTTGGCGATGATGATTTCGTCTTCGCGCGTCAACAGATCGACTTGCCCCATTTCACGCATATACATGCGCACAGGGTCGGTAGTGCGGCCGAATTCTGAATCTGCGCTGGAGAGTGCTGCTTCGGCTTCTTCAACGGCATCGTCATCGGTCATGGCGGCGGCGTTGTCGCTCAAGAGGATGTCTTCAGCATCAGGGGCTTGCTCAGTTACTTGGATGCCCAAGCCGGAAATCATGCTGACGATGTTGTCGATTTGCTCGGCATCAGACATATCGTCGGGCAGGGCGTCGTTAATTTCGGAATAAGTGATGTAGCCGCGTTCTTTACCCATGATAATGAGTTGGCGCAGACGCGCGCGCTGCTCTTCGATACTCAAGGGACGGTTGTCGTCTTGGTCTTGGTATTCTTCGTAGTTTTGATTTTTAGACATGGATTGCTCTCTAGGTTGATAGGATGCCGACGGTTTACGGTGATGTGGCCGTACCTGAAGGCGGAGCAGAGCTTTTTGTTGTGAAATCAGAGTTCACTTTAATACTCTGAGGCCGTCTGAAAATATTACAGATGGAGTGTTCTGCGTGTCATGT
>NZ_JBQCXF010000115.1:0-8143 GCF_051956635.1 Neisseria sp. P0022.S010
TGAGGTAGAGGAATTCGCTGCGGAACAGGCCGACGCCGTCTGCGCCGAAGTTGTGCAGGGCTTTGATGTCTTCGGCGGATTCGATGTTGGCGAGCAACTCAATGTTGATGCCGTCGGCCGTGGTGGCGGCGGTTTTTTTGATTTTGTTGAGTTCGCGCTTGTGGCTGCGGTATTCGCGGGCGAGGCGGCGGTATTCGTTGAGGACGACTTCGTCGGGATCGATGATGAGGATGCCGTTGATGCCATCGACGATGACGATTTCGTTTTCGGTAATGAGTTTGCGGGCGTTGTGCAGGCCGATGACGGACGGGATGTCGAGGCTGCGGCCCAAGATGGCGGTGTGGCTGGTCGGGCCGCCGGCATCGGTTACGAAGGCGGTAATGTGCTGCTCTTTGAACAATACGGTATCGGCAGGCGAGAGGTCGTGCGCGATGAGGACGGTATCGTCAAACAGGTTGCCGGCGAGGTTGATTTCGTTGCTTTGGCCGACAAGGTTGTTGTGAATGCGGCGGACGACTTGGAGCATGTCCTGTTTGCGTTCGCGCAGGTAGTCGTCGTCGATGCTGTCGAACTGGGCGGCAAGCTTGTCGCTTTGCAGTTTCAATGCCCATTCGGCGTTGATTTTCTGCTCGCGCAAAATGTCGATGGGTTCGCGCGAGAGGGTGACGTCGGTCAGCAGCATCAGGTGCAGGGAGATGAACGCGCCCAATTCGGTCGGGGCGTTTTCGGGAATCGCGCCGCGCAGCTGTTCCAGTTCTTTGCGCGTGGCTTTGATGGCGGCGTCAAAACGGGCGGCTTCGGCGTCGATGAGGTCGTCTGAAACGTCGTATTGCGGCACTTCCGTCGTGCCGCGCGTAATCAGGTGGGCGTGGCCGATGGCAATGCCTTTGCCCGCGGCTACACCGTGTAGGACGATGCTCATTATTCGCCCTCGCCGAAGTAGTCGTTGATGAGGTCGGTTAACGCCTGCATGGCGGCGGCTTCGTCTGCGCCTTCTGTTTCCAGCTCAATCACGGTACCTTTGGCGGCGGCCAGCATCATCAGGCCCATGATGCTTTTGCCGTTGACGCGGTTGCCGTTTTTGGTGACCCAGACTTCGCTTTGGAATTGGGAGGCGGTTTGGGTGAATTTGCTGGAGGCGCGAGCGTGCAGGCCGAGTTTGTTGATGATTTCTATTTCTTGTTTGAGCATGGATGTCCCCTAAATGTTCGTAAAGTGAATGTTTTCAGACGGCCTTAGCCGTTTTCTTTGCACACCAGGTCTTCAGGTGCGGATGTAATGGCGAAAATGCCCCGGATGGCGGCTTCTTTGACGGTTTCGGTGAAGTCGGAGAGGTTTTCTGCTTGTGATGAGTATTGGATGGCTTTAATCATCATCGGGGCGTTGAGGCCGGTCAGGATGGCGGATTTGTTTTCGCGCACCAGCCGGCGTGCGGCGTTGCACGGGGTTGCGCCGAAGATGTCGGTCATGATCAGCACACCGCGGTTGTCGGGAAATTCCTGCAATGCGGCGATGGCGTTGTTGATGATGTCGTTTTGATCCTCGTCGGGCTGTACGCCGAGGATGTGGAGATTTTCGGGAAAGCCGTTGGGGAAGAAATGGTCGGCCAAACCGCGATAGGCTTCACCTATGGTTTCATGTGTAATGATTAACAAACCTATCATGATGTGTTCCTAGTATTTGGGTTGAGGCCGTCTGAAGATTTTTCAGACGGCCTTTGTTTTATTTATTGTTTAAGGCGTAGATTTCGCCGAGGTTGCGCCAGCAGCCGGCGGCATCCATGCCGTAACCGAAGACGTAGCGGTTGGGCACGTCCAAACCGACATAATCGGCTTTGGTTGGTTTTTCTTTGTCGATCAGCTTGTTGGCAAATACGGCCGCACGGCAGCTTGCTGCGCCCATTTCCAACAGTTTTTCCTGAATAGCGGCCATGGTGTGGCCTTCGTCCAGGATGTCGTCCAAAACGACTACATGACGGCCTTTGATTTGCTCGGGGTCGGGCATGCGTTTCCAGTTGAACGCACCGCCTGCGAGTTTGTCGCCGTAGCGGGAAACGTGGACGTAGTCAAAGTCCAAAGGAAAGCGCAACAGCGGCAACAACTGTCCTGTAAACACCACCGCGCCACCCATTACCGGCAGGAGCAGGGGGTATTTGTCGCCCAAGTCGCGGGTAATGTCGTCGGCAACTTTTTGCAAGGCCGCGCGGCATTGTTCTTGATCAAACAGCAAGTCGGCATTGTCCAGCATGGCTTGGGTTTCAAGGCGTTTGGTTTCTAAGTCGGTCATGATAGGTCGTGTTGAGTGCGGTTAAAAACAAATTATATAGCGGATTCAATCAATTTTCGATACAAGGCGCGGCAAGAGTGTAGTGAAAGTGAAGGGAATTTGAGCCGACCACGTTCAGACGGCCTTTTGCCCTTCCGCTTCGTCCACCAGCAAAAATGCCGTTAAAGCCAAAGCGGTCAATACCGCCGTCAACACCATCGCCCGTCCGTAATTGTCCGCACCGGCGCGTCCGAGATAATCGTAAATCAAAGTGGTCAGCGTCTGCCATTCGGGGCGCGACAGGAATAATGTGGCCGCAAATTCGCCGATACACGTTGCCGAAGCCAAAGTCAGGCCACGCCGTAAAGCCGGTTTCAATAAAGGCGCGGTTACATAACAGGCCGTCTGAAAACCGTTTGCGCCCATGGTGCGCGCCGCCGCTGTGTAATCTTTGGGCAAACCATCCCACGCGGCCAGTACGTCTTTGGCCACAAACGGATACGCCAACAGCGCGTAAGTCGCGGTCAGCAGCCACAGCGAAGCCGTCCACTGCGGATAGAGTAGCAAAACGCCGAAGGCGATGCACACGGGCGACACCATAAACGGCAAAAACATCAGTGCGCGCAACCACGCCATTTGCCGTGCCGCCGCCGCATACAGCACGCCCAAAACCGTTGCCGCCGCCACCGCTGCCGCAGAGAAACGGACGGTGTTCCACACTGCCGCCCACGTTTGTGCTTCCAGCAAGACTGCCCAAGAAGAGCCTGCCGATACCGCCTTGAGCCATACAGCAGCCAAAGGCAGCAGGCAGCACACTGCCAACATGGTCAATACCGTTGCCGTCAGCCATTTTTCCCAAGCCCATATCGGCGCACGCGGAGGCAAAGGCGAGACCGACTTATCCACAGCCACGCGTTTGCTCCAATACGCATACAAACCGCCTGCCGCCGCCGTAACCGCCAGCACCAGCCACACCAACACCGACGCACGCGCCATGTCCAACTCATACGCCACCAGCCGGTAGATTTCCACTTCCACCGTTGCAAAACGTTCGCCGCCGAGCAGCAAGGCCAGTCCGAAGCCTGAAAAACAATATAAAAACACCAGGCACGCACCGCCGGCAATCCATGCACGCACCACCGGCCATTCGACCCAGACAAACCGCCGCCACGCGTCCGCGCCCAAAGATTGCGCCGACAGCAACCGCGCCTGCGGCACACGCACAAATCCCTGATACGCCGAGCGCACCAAAACCGGCAGATTGAAAAACACGTTGCCGTAAATCAGCAGCCACGGTGTGTCCTGCCAACCTGCCGCCAGCATACCGTGTGCGCCAAATAAAGCCAGTACGCCCATGCCTGCCACCAAAGTCGGCATCACAAAAGGCAGCATCAGCAGGCGCAAAACCGTGCGCCGTCCGGCGAAGTCCATCCGCGCCAGCACCCACGCCGCAGGCACGCCCAAAGCCGTGACCAAGACGCAGGTCAAAACCGCCTGCGCCACCGTCCAGCCCAAGCGCAGGCGCATATAGTCATCAGCCACCACTTCCGCCCAAGCGCCTTCGCCGTCGTAAAACGCCAGCGACAGCAAAGGCGCGGCCACCATGACCGCCAAGAAACCCAAAGGCAGAAGCAACAGCGCACACCGCCGAATCCAAATCTGCATCGATGCGTACCCGAGAATAAAAACGCCTATTTTAGCCCGAGTTCGGCATAGAAGGTGGTATTCCTGCCTTTGTTTTCAGACGGCCTGTGCAGCCTGACGGGTAAAACCGCCGTTTCTTCAAATTTTCCAAATATTTACGAAATCTCTTCAAAAAGACAACATAATCAGTTCGGCATTTTTGTTACAATGCCGCCGATTCAAAAAACCAAACAAATCAAAAACAAGGAAACATTATGACCGCTACACGTCCACAAACCTACGATGCCGTTGCGCGCGCGTTGCACTGGCTGACCGTACTCGGTTTCATCGGCATCCTCTCCACCATTACCGTTTGGACCATCTATGATGGCGAAGAATGGGTCAAATCGCTCTTCGGCGTACATAAATCCATCGGTTTCATCACGCTGCTGGTGATTGCCGTGCGTATTGTTTGGGCTTTGCTCAATGCGTCCAAACGTCCTGCCGCCGACAGCTTTGCCGCCAAAGCAGGCCACCTTGCCCTTTACGCCCTCATGCTTGCCGTTCCCGTTATCGGCATGATCCGCCAATACGGCGGCGGTCGCGGCCCGTTGAAAGTATTCGGTGTCGAAGTGATGCAGGGTTCGCCAGAGAAAATCGAATGGATGTCCAATCTCGGCAATATGGCGCACGGCAAACTCGGTTGGCTGCTTTTTGCGCTTGTCGCCGGCCACATCGCCATGGTTGTCGTCCACCGCATTCAAGGCCATGACGTTTTGTACCGCATGATCGGCCGCCATTCTTAAGTGTAAAACGATAAACAGCCAAGGCCGTCTGAAAACAGTTGACCAAGCAAAAACTGTTTTCAGACGGCCTTTTTGTATTTGTGTTAATCTGCAAAAGTAGGGCAGGCGTTTTGCCTGACTGTTGTCTAAATACTGTAACCCGTACCGAGAAACACCATGACTGCTCCCATCCTCGCCATTACATCCGGCGAACCGGCCGGTATCGGCCCCGACATCTGCCTCGATTTGGCTTTCGCCGACCTTCCTTGCCGCCCCGTTGTTTTGTGCGACAAAAACCTGTTGGCGCAAAGGGCCGAACAGCTTGGCAAATCCGTCATCTTGCGCGATTTTCAAGCCCAAGCGGCTGATCCGTTGCCCAAGGGCGAACTCGAAGTCCTGCATATTCCTTTAGATGCCGAGTGTCGGGCGGGCGAACTCAATCCTGCCAATGCCGCGTATGTGCTCCGACTGCTGGATACGGCGTATCAAGGCATTTCAGACGGCCTGTATGCCGGTATGGTTACCGCGCCGCTGCATAAAGGCATCATCAACGATGCCCACGCAGGCAACGGATTTTTCAGCGGCCATACCGAATACCTCGCCGAAAAAAGCCATACCGAACAAGTCGTCATGATGCTGACCAGCGGCGGCCTGCGAGTTGCATTGGTGACCACCCATCTGCCGCTGAAAGACATTTCCGCTGCCATTACGAAGCCTTTAATCGAATCGGTTGTCCGCATTCTTGAACACGACCTGCGCCATAAGTTCGGCATAGCCAAACCGGTCATCCTCGTTACCGGCCTCAATCCCCACGCGGGCGAAGGCGGCCATTTGGGACACGAAGAAATCGACACCATTATTCCGGCGCTTCATGCCTTGCAGGCCGAAGGCATAGACGCGCGCGGCCCGTATCCTGCCGATACGGTGTTCCAACCTTTCCTGCTCAAAGACGCCGACGCCGTCCTCGCCATGTATCACGACCAAGGGCTGCCGGTGCTCAAATATGCCGGTTTCGGTGAAGGCGTGAACATCACCCTCGGCCTGCCCTTTATCCGTACCTCCGTCGATCATGGCACGGCTTTGAACTTGGCCGGTACGGGCAAAGCCGATTCCGGCAGCCTGATTACTGCCGTCCTCGCCGCGCTTGATATGGCGCATAATATGCAGAAACAGGCCGTCTGAAATGTGGAGGCTTGATCATTTGCAGGCGTAATGTGTTCCCGTAAAAGTATCATCAGGGGTATTTGCCTGTCGGTTTGATGAAGCCGATGGATGTTTGGACAATAATCTGCACTTTATTTGAAAAAACATATAAAAAGGCCGTCTGAAGCTCTAATTGGGTTTCAGACGGCCTTTTATTTTTCATTTACCAAATTTCAGACAAAGTTTCTTTGACTTTGGCCTTCACTTCCGCACCGAAGCGGCGGCTGAGCATTTTGCTGAAATCGTCTTGCGGCGTGTAGTTGACCAGCTCGGGGGCTTTGACAACATCGCGGGCAACGCTGTAAATGCTGCCGAAGTCGTCAATCAGGCCGACTTGTTTGGCTTCTTTGCCGGTATAGATGCGGCCGCTGAAAACATCGGGATACTGTTTGTCTTTTAACCTTGCGCCGCGGCCGAGTTTGACGGCTTTGATAAATTCTTGGTGGATATCGCCCAACATAGTTTCCCAAATTTGGGTTTGCGCCGGTGTTTCAGGCGTGAAAGGGTCGCCCATGCCTTTGTTGCTGCCGGCGGTTTTCAGACGGCGTTTGACACCGGCTTTGTCCATCAGGCCGGTAAAGTCGAAACCGCCGCCGATCACGCCGATGCTGCCGACAATGCTGGAAGGGTCGGCGTAAATTTTGTCGGCTGCGGCGGCAATGTAGTAGCAGCCGGAAGCGCACATGTCTTCGGCAACGAGGTAGACAGGGATGTCTTTGTGTTCGGCTTTGAGGCGGCGGACTTCGTTAAAGGCCGTGTTGGACACGACAGGAGAACCGCCGGGGCTGTTGGCACGGATGATGATGGCTTTGGCGTTGCCGTTTTCGTAGGCGGCTTCCATGCTATCGCGCAGGATTTGGACTTGGTCGTCGATGTCGTTGCCGATTTCGCCGGTCAGGTCGATAACGGCGGTGTGTTCGCTGCGGGCGTGGATGCTCGTGGTTTTTCCTTCTTCTTCTGTGAGGCCGAAGATCAGGCTGAGAAAGATGAGGACGGCGACACCGCGCCAGATATTGCGCCAAATGCGGGCGCGGCGCTGTTCTTGGTAGGCGGCGAGGAGGACTTCGCGCAGGGTGTTGCGTTCCCAGTTGTCGACGGGTGTGGAGGCTGAAGATGGCGTGTTTTGGGCATCGCCTTCACGGTGGATTCGGTATTGCATGATGTGATGTGCTTTCTTGTGGGCCGTCTGAATGTTCAGACGGCCTTATCGGTTTTAGTTGATGGAATAGCCGCGCAGGTATTGCGTACGTTCGCGGGTCATGCGGGTTTCACACTGCAGGCGCAGATATTCTGCTTGCGCGGCGTTGTCTGCAGACGCGGCAGCTTGTTGGCAGTTGAGTTTTTTGCTTTGAATCCAGGCGCGTTGTTCGCCGAGGATTTGTTGTTTGACATCGCTGTCCATGCCGCCCCAAAGGTCGTTGATCTCGCCGTCTGCCTGACGGTTTTGCGCGCGCGCGTTGTCAAGTTCGCTTTGGCTGAGGCCGGGCGGTTCGTTGTGCGGAGTGTCACGGTCAGGGCGCAGGACTTCGTAGTCTGAATTGTCGTCATCATCGGTCAAGCCGACGGCTTGGCTGGCGGCGTTGTTTTCGAGGATGTCTTGTGGATCAACAGTCGGCGGCTCTTCCGTATTTTGGTTTTGCAGCAGCTTGATGGCCTGCTCTTTGGATACTGGTTTGCCGTCTATCATGACGATGCTTTTCACGCCGTAGGGCAGCAGGGTGGCGGAAAGGGTTTGGGCTGTGGTGCTCAGGGTGTTGTCTTCGAGAACCGGTTTGCCGTCTTTGTCGGGGGTGTAGAGCAGGGTGGTGCTGAACGTGTTGTTTTCAAAAGTCAGGTTGCCGCCCATCAGTTTTTGTTCGAGCATGTCGGACAACGGGGTGTTGCCGTAAATCAGCGGACTGTTGTCTATGGCCGTTTTGAGGATGGTGTCGGGAATGCGGATTTTGAGGTTGGCGCGGCAGATGGCTTTGCCGTTGTCTTCGGTTTCTTTGGGGTCTTCAAGCAGGGTTTCTAATTCGAGGCCGGCGGCGATGATTTTGTCGGCATCGACGAATTGGCGGTTGTCATTGCGGGCAAAGGAGCGCGCTTGTTGTTTGAGGGTGTCTTCGATGGTGGTACGGATGTTTTGCAGTGTGGCCGGTTGGGCGCAATCAAGCGCGGCTTTCGGCTCTTCTTTGCTGCATGCGGCAAGAAGAATCGTGCTTAAAATCAATACGGAAGCGGTTTTTTTGTACATAGGTACTCCTGAAGATGACGGCCTTTCAGAC
>NZ_JBQCXF010000116.1:0-8060 GCF_051956635.1 Neisseria sp. P0022.S010
GCATTTTGCCGGCTTCTTTGGCTTTGGCTTCGCCGCCGAGCGAGACAAAGTCGTCGTAGGAAATGACTTGGGCGCGGATGAAGCCGCGTTCGAAGTCGGTGTGGATGACGCCGGCGGCTTGCGGGGCGGTGTCGCCTTTGTGGATGGTCCAGGCGCGGACTTCTTTTATGCCGGCGGTGAAGTAGGTTTGCAGGCCTAACAGGTCGTAGCCCGCGCGGATCAGGCGGTTGAGGCCGGGTTCTTCCAAGCCCATCTCGGCGAGGAACTCGGCCTTTTCGTCGTCTTCCAATTCGGCGATTTCGCTCTCCATTGCGGCGCAAACGGCGACGACGGGCGCGTTTTCTTTTTCAGCCAATTCTTTCAGGCGGTCGAGGTGCGGATTGTTTTCAAAACCGTCTTCGGCAACGTTGCCCACATACATGGCAGGCTTGGCGGTCAGCAGGAACAGCGGCTTGAGCATGGCGAGTTCTTCCGCGTCTAAGCCGAAAGAGCGGACGGGTTTGCCTTCGTCCAGATGCGGCAGCAGTTTTTTGCACAGTTCGACCAGTTTTTGCGCGTCTTTGTCGCCTGAGCGGGCGCGTTTCTCTTCGCGGACGATGGCTTTTTCGACGCTGGCGAGATCGGCAAGTGCCAATTCGGTGCCGATGGTTTCGATGTCGGCAATCGGATCGACTTTGCCGGAAACGTGGACGATGTTGTCGTCGTCAAAGCAGCGCACGACGTTGACGATGGCGTCGGTTTCGCGGATGTTGGCGAGGAACTGGTTGCCCAAGCCTTCGCCTTTGCTTGCACCTGCAACCAAGCCGGCAATATCAACGAATTCGACGATGGCAGGCTGCATTTTTTGCGGATTGACGATTTTCGCCAGCTCCGCCATGCGCGGGTCGGGTACTTCGACGATGCCGACGTTGGGTTCGATGGTGCAGAAGGGATAGTTCGCCGCTTCGATGCCCGATTGGGTCAGCGCGTTAAAGAGGGTGGATTTGCCGACGTTGGGCAGGCCGACGATGCCGCATTTCAAGCTCATGGTTTTTCCTGAAAAGATAAAAGTTTAACGGCGAATTATAGCATATTGTGGAGGTACTCAAAACAGCTGCAATGCTGGGGTGTTCTTATGATAAAAGGCCGTCTGAAAAAAGAGGGGCAGGCATTCAATTTATTGTTCTTCCGAAGAATGAGTAAATGAATAAAGCCGTTAAATAAAACAATTTTTCGGACAGGAGGCTTAAGATCAAACCTGAAAGAATGCCCAGTACCCAATAAATCATCTGACGGTATTTCGGGTCGGATGCGGTACGCAACATTTTGAAATACAAAACCAGACAGCCGAACATGCAGATTGTTTGAAACAGAATGAGGGGGAGGCTGTTAATGGCTTCGGAAATCGAATCATGAAGGATGATTGTCCCTATGCGTATGCATAAATAAATTAAAGCCGAGCCTGCCGCCGAATGCCCAAAAGGGAAGGGCGTGTCGGATGAATCGGGTGTTTTGTGAGGCTGAAGCCTGCCGAATAACAAGATAAATACAATGTCAAACATAATGATAGTTGCCTTGGCGTAAGATGTTTTTGTTTTCAGACGGCCTTAGGGTTGTCTGAAAGCGTATTGTGCGGCGTATGGGGTAGTGCTGCGGTAAGGTATGTCAGTAGGTCGATCATCCATCATGCTGAAGCGGTTGCCATACTTAAGTGAACACTTTGATTTTTCAGTGTATTATCTGCTGTTGCCCGTAATAGTTTGAAATACAGGGCAAGTTAAATGAATAGAGGGGAAGAGGGGTAAGCAGGTTGAAAAACGGTATGGGGTTTCGTGGGTAAAGCCTTTGCTGCGGTTCGCAGTTAGTTTAAAGGTCGTCTGAAAATTGTTTCAGACGGCCTTTTTTCCGTGTTGCCTTAACCGGTATTACGCAAACCTTGCGCTACGCCGTTGATGGTCAGGTGAACCATCAGCAGCGCGTGCGGATTGTCGGGCTCTTTGCGCAGGCGTTTGAGCATGGCGACTTGCAGGCCGTTGAGGGCGTTCAGGTATGGAATCCTCAAGGCAAGCGAACGGGCGAGGCTGCGGTTGTCGCGCAGGAGCTCTTCGGTTTGCAGCAAGTCGAGCAGTGCTTTGCGGCTGCGTTGGTATTCTTCCTTGATCATGCCGAAGATGACTTTTGCTTTATCGGGCGATTCGCTCAAGCCGGCATAGTTTTCTGCCAAGGTGATGTCGGTTTTCGCCATCACTTGCTCCATATTGGAGAGCATGGCTTGGAAGAACGGGTTGCTTTGGGCGTGTTCGCGCAGGGCGGCCAGTGTGTCGGGATTGCCTTCGCACAAGGTTTCCACTGCGCTGCCGAAACCGTACCAAGCCGGCAGCATGAGGCGGTTTTGCATCCATGAGAATACCCACGGAATCGCGCGCAAGTCCTGAATCCGCGCCAAGGTTTTGCGGCTGGCGGGACGGCTGCCGAGGTTGAGGGTGGCAATTTCCTGAATCGGGCTGGTTTGCAGGAAGTAGTCGATGAAGTCGGGATGGGTAATCAGTTCGCGGTAGTATTTGAACGATACTTCCGACAAATCCTGCATCAGTTTGGCATCAGGGTCTTTTTTGTCCGGCAGGATGCTGGCTTCCAAAGTCGCGGCAACCAAGGTTTCCAAGTTGCGTTGGGCATTGCCCGGGTCGGCGTATTTGGCGGTAATGACTTCGCCTTGCTCGGTAATGCGGATTTGTCCGGCAACGCTGCCCGCAGGTTGCGCCAAAATGGCTTGGTAAGATGGGCCGCCGCCGCGACCTACGCTGCCGCCGCGGCCGTGGAACAGACGCATGCGGACATCGTATTTTTTGAAGAGTTCGACCAAGCCCAACTCTGCCTGATACAGACACCATGAGCTGGTAACGTAGCCGCCGTCTTTGTTGGAGTCGGAGTAGCCGAGCATGATTTCTTGGATGTTGCCGCGGCTTTCGAGCAGGGCATCATACCAGTCGAGACGGAACATGGTTTCCATGACCGGACAGGCGTTTTCGAGCGCTTCGATGGTTTCAAACAGAGGCACGATATTGATGCGGCTGTGCGGTTTGCCGTTTTCCACCACCAACAGGCCGCTTTCTTTCAGCAGCAATGCCAAGGCGAGCAGGTCGCTGGGTTGTTCGCAGTTGGAAATAATGCTTTGTGTAACGGCATCTTCACCGAATTCGTCTTTGATTTTGCGCGCTTCGTTGAAAATTGCCAATTCGTGGCGGGTATGGTCGCTGTATGTGATGAACGGGCTGTACAGCGGACGTTGATGGCTCAATTCGCGCAATAAGGCGGTTTGTTTTTGCTCTTCGTTCAGGCTGTTGTAGTCTTCCAAGCCTGCATGTTGGAAAAGCTCGGCAACCACATCGGCGTGTTTGCCTGCGTGTTGGCGCAGGTCGAGCGGCATCATGTGGAAGCCGAACACGGATACGCTGCGGATAATATTGGCCAGACGGCCTTCCGCCAGCAGTTGGCTGCCGTTTTCGTGGAGCGAGCGTTGCAGTTTTTTCAGGTCGTTGAGGAACTCTTCGACCGTGGCATAAGGCTCGAGGAAGCCGAATTTGCAGCCCATGCCCAAACCGAGTGAGCGTGCTTTGCCCATAGCGCGTGCCATGATGTAGGCGATGGCGCGGCGGTAAGGTTCTTCGGTGCGGGCGATTTCTTCGTCAGGCGAGAGGGCGGCCAGTGCCATCACGTCGTCGTTGACTTTGACGCGGCGGATGGAGAGCGGCAATTCGCGGTAAAGTTTGTCGAGTTCGCCGCGATAGAAGCGAAATACTGCGTCGGCATGCCGTCTGAACGCAAAACGCAAGGTTTCGGCAGAAACGAACGGGTTGCCATCGCGGTCGCCGCCGATCCAGCCGCCGATTTTGAGGATATTCGGAACGTGGACGCCGGGATAGGCCGTCTGAAAATCGCGTTCCATTGTGCGGTAGAGTTTAGGCAGGGCTTCAAAGAAGCTCATTGGGAAGATGGATACACCGTTGTTAATTTCGTCGTTGACGCTGAGTTTGTGGCGGCGCGTTTCGCTGGTCTGCCACAGGCCCAAAAGGACAGTGTCGATTTCGCGGCGCAACTGAGCCAGTGCTTCGGGGTTGGTGCAGCGTTCGCGTTGCGGCAGCAGCGCGCGGATGCGGCGGTTGAAGCTCAAGACGGTTTGACGTTGTACTTCGGTCGGGTGCGCGGTCAAAACGGCGGTAACGACCGTGTTGTCCAGTTGTTGCTGCACCGCTTTGCCGTTGACTTTTCCGGCTTTGAGCTTGCGCACGGTTTCCGTCAGGCTGCCTTCGGCACTGTTGTGTCCGGCCTCTTCGTGGATTTGGCGGCGGCGTTCGTGGTGTACGTCTTCGGCGATGTTCAAAATCTGCGCGAACAGGCCGCAGGCCAAGGTTAAATCGTGGGTTTGTTGTTCGTCCAATTGCGGCAACACCTTCTCAATCAGGGCAGCACTGTCGTCTGAAGTCGATAATAGCTTAACGGTTTCGACCACCAAAGGCGACGCTTCCTCATGCAGCAGATTGAAAAGAGACTGTTTTAAAAATTCCGCATCCGCTGCCAGAGCGGCATCTTTTGGATTATTCAAGATATGCAGTTGCATGATTTTTCTCTTATTTAAATGTTAATTTGGGTGTATCGTGAATCCATTGTATAGCAGATTTTTATAAACTGCCAATGGTAACACCCGATACATTTCAAACCGGAAAACGGCCGTCTGTATCCGCCGCGTGGTCGCTGTCTGTAAAATGCCGTAAAATATTGCCCATCAAAACAGAGGCGAGAAACCCATGATTGAATTTCCCAACCAACCCGATTTTCCTGAGCAACACACCGCCGTCGCCGTCGGCACTATCAACATGAGCCAGCAGGCGATAAGGATGTTGATAGAGAATGCCACCGAAAAGGCAAGTATCCTGACCATTGCCCGCGTTGCCGCCATTCAGAGCATCAAACAGACTGCCAACCTGATTCCGCTGCACCTGCCCGGCCGCATCATCGGCGTGCAGGTTGATTTCGATATTAACGTTGAGTTGGCCTGCCTGAAGGCCACGCTGACCGTTCAAGCGCACAGCAACGGCAGCATTGCCACCGAAGCTTTGACCGGCCTCAATTTGGCGCTCTTGAGCGTTTACGACATGATGAAAGACGTTGACCGCAATATGATGCTCAGCGGCATCCGCCTCGAATCCGAAACCAGCAGCGAAGGCCGTCCTTTCCTGTTTGACAACGCATACGAAAATATTAATTTCTAAATCACTCAGGCCGTCTGAACATTGGGTTTCAGACGGCCTTATTATTATGATGAACGATCAACAACTCTTGCGGTTCAGCCGCCATATCTTGCTTGACGAAATCGGTATCGAAGGCCAAGAAAAACTCTTGGCTGCCCATGTGCTTGTTGTCGGTTGCGGCGGGCTGGGTGCGGCGGCCTTGCCGTATCTTGCCGCCGCCGGTATCGGCAGCCTGACGATTGCCGATGCCGATACCATCGACGAGACCAATCTTCAACGCCAAATCACGTTTACTGAAGCCGACATCGGTAAAAATAAGGCTTTGGTGATGCAAGGCCGTCTGAAACAGATCAACAGCCAAACACACATTACAGCCATTGCCGAATTTCTCGATGAGGCCAGGCTTGTCGAATTGGCAAACGCCGCCGACATCATCCTCGATTGTTCCGACAATTATCCCACACGCCAAGCAGTCAACCGCGCCTCCGTTGCCACGCGCACGCCTTTGGTTTCCGCCGCGGCCGTCGGCTTTGACGGACAAATCGCCGTGTACCGTCCCGATCTTCCCGATACGCCTTGCTATGCCTGCCTGTTTGACGGCGAACAAGCCAGCGACGGTGCTTGTGCATTGTTCGGCGTTTTTTCGCCATTGGTCGGCGTTATCGGAACGACCCAAGCCGCCGAAGCGCTTAAAGTGCTGATCGGTATCGGTACGCCGTCGCACGGCAAACTTTCTACCTACAACGCGTTGAGCGGAAAATGGCAGCAATACGGGGTGAAACACAATCCCGAATGCCCGGTTTGCGGCGGCCGTTAAAGACAAAAGCAGGGTAGGGGTTTCGACATTGCCTAAGCCAATCCGCTAGAGTAATCATACTTATCTTTCATTAAACTTGAAGGAAGGCGTTTCTTCCCTTTTCAGACGGCCTGTGGCACGATATGATTCAATGATTAATAAATTTTTTGAGGCCGTCTGAAAAGGGATAAGGAGAAACCGGCTTAATGAATATTATTCGTGCCTTATTGGTGGTATTGGGTTGCCTGGCTTTGGGCGAGGCAACCGTTTGGATTTTGGGGTTGAAGCTGCCGGGCAGTATTGTCGGCATGGCTTTGCTGTTTGCCGCGCTTCAGGCAGGCTGGGTCAAATTGTCTTGGGTGGGAGAACTGGCAGACATTTTGATGGCAAACCTGACTTTGTTTTTGGTGCCGCCTTGCGTGGCCGTCATCAGCTATTTGGACGTGATTGCAAACGACTGGTTTTCAATTTTGACGGCCACAATCGGCAGTACGATCTGCGTATTGTTGGTGACCGGCAAAGTGCATGAGTGGGTCAGGAGGCGGATGTGATGAATATAGACGGGCTGTTGCGCATGCCCTCAGTCATGCTGTTCCTGACTTTGGCCGTATATGCTTTGGCGGTGCATATTCGGACGCGCACGGGGAATGTGCTGTGTAATCCGGTATTGATCAGTACGCTGGTGTTGATGGGGTATTTGAAGGTATTTGCCATCGATTACGAGCTGTATCATTCTGCTTCGCGCTTTATTGATTTTTGGTTGAAACCGGCAGTCGTGTTGCTGGCCGTGCCGCTTTATCGAAATTGGGACCGTATCCGCAGCCAGTGGTTGCCAGTGGTGTTGTCGCAGTTGGCGGGCAGCGTGACAGGCATTGTTACGGGCGTGTATTTTGCCAAATGGCTGGGCGCTTCGCGCGAAGTGATTCTGTCGCTGGCTTCAAAATCCGTGACGAATCCGATTGCGATTGAAATCACGGCGTCTATCGGCGGTATTCCGGCAATTACGGCGGCAACGGTGATTATTGCCGGACTTTTTGGACAGATGGCCGGATATAAAGTGTTGAAAGGAGCATTGTATATGCCTTCTTCAGTGGGAATGTCTTTGGGTACGGCCTCACATGCGATGGGTATTGCGGCATCTTTGGAATACGGCCGCCGTATGGCCGCGTATGCCGGCTTGGGCTTGACGCTCAACGGCGTGTTGACGGCGATATTGGTGCCTATCTTGATTCCCTTATTGGGCGTATAGCGTTTAGGCCGTCTGAAAATAGTGTAAACAGGAGAAAATGATATGGCTGTGAATTTGACTGAAAAACGTGCAGACGAATTGTTGGAAATCGACGGCATCCGTCTGTTTACAGGTCGTGCCGGCATCAAGCAACAAGACCGCGACGATTTGACGCTGATGGTGTTGGGCGGCGGACATACAGTGGGTACGGTGTTTACGCAAAACCGTTTCTGCGCCGCGCCGGTGCATATCGCCAAGTCACATCTGTTTGACCAAGACGGCGTGTGTGCCTTAGTCATCAATACGGGCAATGCCAATGCGGGTACCGGCGCACAAGGCCGTCTGGACGCGATTAAAGTGTGCGCGGCGGCGGCAGAACAGGTCGGCTGCCAATCCAATCAGATTATGCCGTTTTCGACCGGCGTGATTTTGGAGCCATTGCCTGTGGATAAAATCGTGGCCGCCTTGCCGCAAGTACGCCCTGCATTCTGGTCGGACGCGGCGCGTGCCATCATGACGACGGATACTGTACCAAAAGCCGCTTCACGCACAGGCTTGGTCGGCGAAAAACACACAGTCCGCGCCACCGGCATCGCCAAAGGCTCGGGCATGATTCATCCGAACATGGCGACCATGTTGTCGTTTATCGCCACCGATGCCAAAGTGTCCCAACCGATTTTGCAGCTGATGACGCAAGAAATCGCAGACGAAAGTTTCAATACGATTACCGTGGACGGCGATACCAGCACCAACGACAGCTTCGTGATTATGGCGACAGGCCGTTGCGGTCAGAGCGAAATCGACAATA
>NZ_JBQCXF010000117.1:0-8058 GCF_051956635.1 Neisseria sp. P0022.S010
AATATAATGTATCCATTTCAGACGGCCTTCATAGCGTTGGAAATACCACGCGACAGTCATGGGAATACCGATTTTCATGATTTCGGAAGGTTGGATACGGGTAAAGCCGAGGCTCAGCCAACGGGTCGAACCGTTTACGGTAACGCCGGCAACTTCGACGCCAATCAGCAGCAATACGCCGACAATGTAAACAGGCAGGGCAACTTTGGCGGCCGTTTGCGGCTTAAATACGGCGATAATCCATAACAGGGCAAAGCCCAAAACGGTATGGATGGTTTTGTTTTCCAATTGGCCGAACTCTTGTCCGTCTGCAGAATAGAGCAAAAACAGGCTCATGATGTAGATGGCGAGCATGGCAAAAAACAGCCAAGGGTCAATCGGGGCTGCAATGGTGGATTTGAACGTTTTCCACGCTGATGTGTTATTCATGGTGAACCTCCGGCTGTGGGGCAGGGCTTGTCGGAGTCAGTCCGTAGGCAGATTGGAAAATGCTGGTAATAGGCTGATGTTTATCAGTTTTTTCAGTTTTGGCCGAATCTGTTTCGAGGCCGTCTGAAAACTGTTGCGGCTTGACGTGAAGCATATAAAAATCAGTCATTTCACGTGCCAATGGCGCGGCATACGCACCCCAGCCGCCGTTTTCCAAAATAACGGCAATGGCGATTTCAGGTTTTTCCAATGGCGCAAACGAGATAAACCATGCGTGGTCGCGGTGTTGTTCGCGCAGGGCTGCGGCATTGTAGCGGCTGCCTTGTTTGATTTGTACGACCTGGGCCGTACCGGTTTTACCGCCCATCGTATAAGCGAGTCCGCCACCGATACGGTGTGCCGTACCGCCCGGTTTCAATACCTTCTCCATTGCGCGTTTGACGTATTCGAAGTTGTCGGTTTTAAACGGAATTTGACGTTCGGGATTAGGATTGATGCGGGTAATTTTGCGCGCGCCGAAATCCAATATTTCTTTGACCAAATGCGGCTGATGGACAACACCGTTGTTGGCCAGAGATGCTGTCGCATGTGCCATTTGCAAAGGCGTGTAGGCGTTGTAGCCTTGGCCGATACTGACGGAAACCATTTCGCCGGCGCGCCATTCTTTGGCGGTCGGGTCGGAAGATTTGGCAAAGCGTTTGGCTTTCCATTCGCGGCTGGGCAAAACGCCTGTGTATTCGCTGGGCAGGTCAATGCCGGTTTTTTGGCCGAAACCGAATTGCGCCAAATACGGAGAGGCTTTGTCGATACCCATTTCATAACCCAAGCGGTAGAAGAAGGTATCTGAGGATACTTGAATGGCTTTGCTCAAGTTGGCCGAGCCGTGACCGCTGCGGACAGAGTCGCGGAAAATATGGCGGCTGCCGGGTATGCTCCATGCGCCGGGGGCTGGGACGATGGTGTTTTGAGTGATTTTACCGCTTTCCAACAAAGCCATGCCCATAAAGGGTTTGAATGTAGAGCCAGGTGGATAGAGGCCTTGGGTAACGCGGTTGATCAAAGGCTTTTTCCAATCGTCATTCAGCATTTTCCAAGTATCGCTGTCGATGCCGTCAATAAAGAGGTTGGGGTCGAAAGATGGTTTGGAAACAAATGCCAAAACAGTACCGTCTTGCGGATTAATGGCCACCAATGCGCCACGGCGGTCGCCCAAGATTCGGTCGGCTTCCTGCTGCATACGGATATCCATTCCTAGGCGCAAGGTTTGCCCCATTTTGGACGGGACATTTTTCAATACGCGGACGATATTGCCGTAAGCGTCTTTTTCGACTTCTTGATAGCCTGGAACGCCATGAAGCTGGTGTTCGTAATATTTTTCCAAGCCGGATTTGCCGATATGCGTACTGCCGCGGTAGAGGGCGGTCAGGCCTTCTTCTTCCAGCATTTCTTTGTCTTTATCGCTAATACGGCCGATGTAGCCTAAAAAATGGGAAGTCAGCTTGCCGTAAGGATATTCGCGGAATGTGCGTGAATTGACCTCTACGCCTTTGAATTCGCGCAGATGCACAGACAAGCGTGCGGCCTCTTCATCGGTCAGCTTGAGCTTGAGTGGGATATTTTCAAATTTTCTATAGCTTTCGCGGTATTTTTTGAAGCGTTTTAAATCTGTCGGCGTGATATCGACGTATTTTTTCAATGCTTCAATGACATCTTCTATCTTGCCTTCGATACGGCTGGGAATAACTTCAAGCGAAAAGACGGGATAGTTTTTGGCCAAAGGAACGCCGTTGATGTCGACGATTTCGCCGCGTACGGGCGGAGTTGGAATCAGGGTGATGCGGTTGCTCGATGCCTGACCGGAAAACTCATTGTGTTGAGTCACTTGTAAGTAAAAGAACCGCGCCAGCAAGATGGAAAAGAAGATGACAATCAGGATAAAAGCAACGAGCAGGCGTAATAGGGCATCGGCTTGTGCTGCCTGAGCGGAAGGTTTTTGGGTATGTTGACCACCGGAAAGACGGCGTGGAAGAATCGGTTTCATCTTTTCAGTGCGCGCGGTAAATACGGGTCACAATCAGCATCAGCTGGCTGAGTATCGGCCAAAGCAGTGCGCCGACAAATGGGGCAACAAAGCCTTGCAAAGTGATGACCTGATGATTGAGGAACAGACGTGCAACAGTTAAGACGGCCTGATTGAGAAGCAGGGCAGCCAAGACAGCGGCCAATTGCATAATGTGGCCGTACAGCATGATTTGGCGGCGTCGGTTTAAGATGAAATAAGTTATCACAACGTAAGACAGGGCGTGCAGGCCCAAAGTCGCGGCGGTTGCGGCATCGACAATCAGACCGATGGCAAAAGCCAGTCCCATGCCTGCGCGTTGCGGCTGGTGCAATGTCCAATACAGCAGCATCAGTGCCGTCATTTCAGGCAGCCAGAAGAATCCGTCAAAGGAAAACGGCATAAAGTCCAGTATCATCATCACAATGAGACTGGCCGCCATGATATGCAGCGGTACTGCACGGTAAGAATCGTCAAAATCGTTCATGAAATCAGCGTGGGGAAGAAGGGGCGGAAGAAAGTACCAAGACAAAACGGCTGCTGCGTAAAGCGGCCAAAGGCGTCAGTTGCGTATCGTAATAAGGCGTTCCCGATGCACGGACAACCTTGCTGACGGTTGCAACGGGAATCCCCGCCGGATAAGTACCGTCCAAGCCGGAAGTCAGCAGAACATCACCGGGTTTCAAGTCCGAGCCGGTTGGGAAATAGCGTAAATCCAAACCGCTGCCATTACCATATGCCAAATTACGTTCACCGGTGCGGCTGACGGCTACGGGGACAATGCTTTGTCCGCTTGAGATCAGCTCGATTTCCGCGCTTTGTGTATGGACTTGTGTCAATAGGCCGATCAAACCACTTTGATCGATGACCGCATCGCCAACTTTCAAGCCGTCTTGACTGCCTTTGCCGATAATCAGTCTTTCGGAAAGTGGATCTTTGCCATTGGAAATGACTTCCGCGCCGATAACATTGTGGATGCCTTTTTGTTGCAAACCGTACAGTTTTTTCAATTCGCGCAATTCATCGGTATTGACTTTATCCCGCTGCAAATCGATTTTCAGACGGCCATTTTCTTCTAAAAGCCGGCGGTTTTGTTCCAAAAGCTCGGATTTGGATTGGGAAAGATCGGCAAAATATTGATAAAGTTGAACGGGTTGATTGGCCAGCCATTGAGCTGGATAGAGCATGGGCATTACTGCCGCACGTACAGGCTGCATCAATGAAAAGCGATAATCAGCCACCATCAGGCCGGCCGCCAGGGCGACATAAACGACAAAACGAGGCAACAGCTTAGGGCCTTTTGCCTCGTCAAAGCGCAAAGAAGAGCGTTCCATAGCCATCTACCTTATGGGTTTTCCGTAAACACGGTATCCCATTTGCCGATATAGTCCAAAGCCTTACCGGCACCATAGGCGACGCAGTTCAGAGGCTGGTCGGCAATGCCGACGGGCAGGCCGGTTGCATCGGCCAAGACGGTATCGATACCGTGCAGAAGCGCACCGCCGCCGGTCAGCATAATACCTCGGTCGGCAATATCGCCGGCCAGTTCGGGCGGAGCTTGTTCCAAAGCCAGACGGACGGCGCGGATGATTTGATTTACCGTTTCACTCAATGCTTCACGGATTTCATTCGACGTAACCGCCAAGGATTTAGGCGTACCTTCGGCCAGGTCGCGGCCTTTAATGCGCATGGCTGTTTCGGTTTCAAAGCCCGAGGCTGATCCGATTTGTTTCTTCAATTCTTCTGCCGTCGCCTCGCCGATTAAGACACCGCGATGACGGCGCAGGTAATGGATGATGCTTTTATCGAATTCGTCACCGGCTGCGCGGACGGAAGCAGAATAGGCCATACCGCCCAGTGAAAGAATACCGATTTCAGTAGTGCCGCCGCCAATATCGACAATCATCGAACCTGCCGCATCTTCAATCGGCAAACCCGCGCCCAAAGCGGCGGCCATCGGTTCTTCAATCAAATGCACGCTTGCCGCGCCGGCGGCAAACGCTGAATCCAAAATCGCTTTACGTTCCACTTGGGTAGAGCCGCCCGGAACACAGATAACCACACGGGGCGGAACCAAAGACCGTCCTTCGGTGGCTTTTTTAATCAACATACCCAGCATACGCTCGGTAATCACAAAATCGGCAATCACGCCGTCTTTCATCGGACGGACGATTTCGATATTGCGCGGCGCACGGCCCTGCATTTTTTTGGCTTCCGTACCAACTGCCATGATTTTACTTTTATTGCCCGCGCCGGATTGAATCGCAACCATGGACGGCTCATCCAAAACAATCCCTTTGCCGCGTACAAAAATCAACGTGTTGGCCGTGCCCAAGTCGATGGCAATATCATTAGAAAGAAAACGAGATAAAAGACGAAACATAGGATACCTGAAATTCCGGCCCAGCCCGGATGTGTTTAGCGTTATTTAAAATAAGAAAAACAGGTACACGGTTTAAGACGGATAAATGAACCCTGAAAAGGCCGTCTGAATCAAAACACCATGCCAACCTGTTTGGTTTTCGGTTATAATTCTTCGCTTCATAGAAGACGAAATGCAATGATACCCCAAACCCAAGGTGCATTGCTATCAGACAAGGATTTTTTATGGCTTTAAGCTTAAATGATGTGGAAAAAATCGCAAAACTCTCACGCCTCACTTTAACGGACGAAGAAAAAAACAAAACGCTTGCCGAGTTGAACGACATTTTCGCCATGGTTGAAAACATGCAAAGCGTCAATACCGACGGCATCGAACCTATGGCGCATCCGCACGAAGCCGCTTTGCGCCTGCGCGAAGATAAAGTGACTGAAACCGACCATGCCGCCGAATATCAGGCGGTTGCCCCAGAAGTGCGCAATCGTCTGTATATCGTTCCTCAAGTGATTGAGGAATAAGGTTTCAGACGGCCTTTGCTTATCGGCAAACCCCTATTGCAAGGCCGTCTGAAAGGATATTCTGTTCAGACGGCCCGATTTATTGATTTAAACGGATGTTTTCAATATCTGTTTTGAAAGCAAAAACTGTTTTATAGAAAGTACGGCACAATGACCGCTTACACGCTCAAACAAGCCAGCAGCCTGCTGCAATCCAAACAAATTTCCGCAGTCGAATTGGCGACCGAATATTTGGCCGCTATTGCTGCGAAAAACCCTGCCATCAATGGCTATGTGACCATCGATCAAGATAAGACCCTTGCTGAAGCCAAAGCAGCCGATGCGCGTATCGCAGCCGGTAATGCGACCGCTTTGACCGGTGTACCGGTTGCTTACAAAGATATTTTCTGTCAAACAGGTTGGCGCAGTGCATGCAGTTCCAAGATGTTGGATAACTTTGTTTCTCCTTATACTGCCACTGTGGTGCAAAACCTGCTGGATGCCGGCATGGTTACTCTCGGCCGTACCAATATGGACGAATTTGCCATGGGCTCGACTAATGAGACTTCGTTCTACGGCGTAACCAAAAACCCATGGAATCTTGAGCATGTTCCCGGCGGTTCGTCAGGCGGTTCGGCTGCCGTGATTGCAGCGCGTTTGGCACCGGCTGCTTTGGGTTCGGATACCGGCGGTTCTATCCGTCAGCCTGCATCGCATTGCGGTATTACCGGTATTAAGCCGACTTACGGTACGGTTTCACGCTTCGGTATGGTTGCCTATGCTTCCAGCTTCGACCAAGCCGGCCCTATGGCGCAAACGGCCGAAGACTGCGCGATTTTGTTGAACGCCATGGCCAGCTTTGACGAGCGTGATTCCACCAGTTTGGAACGCGACAAAGAAGATTACACCCGTGATTTGGACAAGCCGCTCAAAGGGTTGAAAATCGGTTTGCCTAAAGAATATTTCGGCGAAGGCGCGGATGCCGATGTTCAGACGGCCTTGCAAAACGTGATTGATTTGCTTAAAGCCCAAGGCGCTGAGACTGTTGAAGTTTCGTTGCCGCAAACTTCATTGTCGATTCCTGCTTATTACGTTCTCGCCTCCGCTGAAGCAAGTACCAACTTGTCCCGTTTCGACGGCGTACGTTATGGCCATCGTGCGGCGCAATTCAGTGATCTTGAAGAAATGTACAGCAACACCCGTGCCGAAGGTTTCGGTAGCGAGGTCAAACGCCGTATCATGATCGGTACTTATGTATTGAGTCATGGTTACTATGATGCTTATTACCTGAAAGCCCAAAAACTGCGCCGTCTGGTTGCCAATGATTTTCAGACGGCCTTTGGTCAATGTGATTTCATTTTAGCACCGACTGCACCGACTGCCGCGCCGAAACTCGGCAGCGACATTCACGACCCTGTGCAAATGTACTTATCCGATATTTACACCATCGCCGTGAACCTTGCCGGTTTGCCTGCACTGACCCTACCTGCCGGTTTCAGCGCAAACGGTCTGCCGATTGGTGTTCAGTTTATCGGTAATTATTTCTCCGAAGCCAAAATTTTGGGTGCCGCACATCAAGTTCAACTGAACAGCGATTGGCATACTAAAGCACCGGAGTAATGTTTTAGAGCCTTGATGGATTCAAGGCCGTCTGAAAATAAATCATAAAAAGCGCCTGAATCATTTAGGCGCTGCAAATTATAGATATTTAAAAATCATGACAACCACCGACTTTATCCAAATCATTGGAACAGCCGCGTTTGCCATTTCCGGCTATTTGGTCGGCTACAACAAGCGATTGGATGTACTCGGTGTCGTCATTACCGCGTTACTGACGGCTGTCGGCGGCGGCATGATACGCGACGGCTTGGTCGGCCGGATTCCGCAGGTGTTTTTGCAAACCGATGCGCTGATTGTTGTATTTGCCACACTGGCCATTGCATGGTTGGTAAGGGTGCAACGCTATCGCAGCACTTACTTGGCCGCTGCCTTTATTATTGCCGATGCCGTCGGTCTGGCTGCGTTCAGTATTACCGGCGCACAAATCGGCATGGCTTTGCAGCTTAATCTGTTCGGCGTTATTTCTTTGGCTTTTGTGACTGCCGTTGGCGGCGGTATTGCGCGTGATATTTTGGTCAATGACGTGCCGATGATTTTACGCACCGACCTTTACGGCAGCGTGGCTATTTTGATTGGCGGACTGATTTATCTGTTCGGGCGTTTGGGCTGGATTAATATTTTTACGTTAAACCTGCTCTTTGCCGGTGGATTGTTGTTTCGCCTGACTGCATACCGTTTCCATTGGCAACTGCCCGGTTTCCAACGCCGCAGGAAATAAACTTATCTTACAGACGGCCTGTTATGTTTTTTATTCAGGCCGTCTGAAAACGAATCATTCATTTAACCGATTAACTTTTTTTCGACAGAAAGACCCTTATGACTTGGGAAACCGTAATCGGACTGGAAATCCACGTCCAACTCAACACCCAATCCAAAATCTTCAGCGGCGCATCCACTGCATTCGGTGCCGAACCTAATGCCCACGCCAGCGTGGTTGAGTGTGCGTTGCCGGGCGTATTGCCGGTAATGAACCGCGAAGTCGTCGAAAAAGCCATCAAACTCGGTTTGGCTTTGGATGCGAAAATCAATCAGAAAAACGTGTTTGACCGTAAAAACTATTTTTATCCTGATTT
>NZ_JBQCXF010000118.1:0-8042 GCF_051956635.1 Neisseria sp. P0022.S010
ATCCGCAAAGGCAGGATAACGTTTTGCAAGACATTGCGGTCGTAGAGGATTTTGTGGTCTTGGAAGACAATGCCGATATGTTGGCGCATAAAGCCGATCTGATTGTCGCTCAAGGTGCCGAGGTCTTGGTTGTTGAACCAAACCTTGCCTTTGGTAGGCTTGGTAATGCCTGAAATCAGCTTCAAAATGGTGGATTTGCCCGAGCCCGAATGGCCGGCGATAAAAATCATCTCACCTTTGTTAATCTGGAAACTGACATTTTTCAGGGCTTCGAAACCGCCGGGATAGGTTTTGGAAACTTGTTCGAAACGGATCATGGGTTTTCCTGAAAATAGGGTTTCAGACGGCCGGTATCATCGATAGGGCAACATGCCGTCTGAAAAAATGGGGATATTCACAGATTATAAATATTTCGGCTGCTTTTTGATAGTGAAACCCCGGTTCTGCCGGCGGATACACTGCCGGTTTGCAACACAAAGCAATATGGTTTGAAATAAAGGCCGTCTGAACGATTGGGTTTCAGACGGCCTCGGTATCAGCGCAGGTTAAGTACCCTATCCGCTGTTTTATTTACATTTGGTTTTGGCCAAATTCACGGCGGCGGTCAGGCTTTTTTCGTTGACTTCGCCGGTGATGGTTTGTTTGTAGCCGCATTTCGGCGCTTCGACGACAGTGAAAGGCAATACGCCGACGTTGTTGCCGTGGGCTTTCATGAAGTTGCGGCTGTTGGCGCCGGTGTAACGCCAAATCGGATAGCTGACCGGCGTTTGTTTCAGGAATTTGCCGATATTGTCGGTCGTATCCAGTGCGATGCCGACCATATCGACGCTGCCTTTTTTCTGCGCTTTGTACCATGCGGACATGGCAGGCATTTCTTTACGGCAGGGGCCGCACCAGGTTGCCCAAAGGTTGACCACGCGCACGGGGGCTTTGAGCGATTCCAGGCTTTGCGGTTTGTTGTCCTGCCAACCTGCCGTTTCGTCGGCGGCAAAGGCTGGCGCAGCGGTAAAAACGGCGGCGGACAAGAGAAGGGCGGTTAAGGCTTTCATGGTTGTATCCTTGAGGTTGCCAATCGAAATTGGGTTTATTGTAAAACGGTTTGGTGGGTATGCCTACCGATTCATATCAAGAGATCAGGTAAAAAGTTTGAGTAAAAATCAGTTGCAGACGATAATAACCGCCATCATTGAATGATTTTGCAATAATACGGAGAATTTCATGCCGTCTGAATTCACACTTTATCACAATCCGCGTTGCAGCAAATCGCGTGCCGCGCTGGCTTTGCTCGAAGAAAAAGGCGTTGCCGCCGACGTGGTCAAATATCTGGATACCGCGCCCGATTTGGCGACTTTGCAGGATATGTTTGCCAAACTCGGCATCGAATCGGTGCGCGGCATGATGCGCACGAAAGACGATTTGTACAAAGAATTGGGTTTGGACAATCCCGATTTGGACAATGCTGCCCTGCTTCAGGCAATCGCCGAACACCCCGCCCTGCTCGAGCGTCCCGTTTTGGTAACGCCTACGCGCGCAGCCATCGGCCGTCCGTTGGAAAACATTGCCGCCCTACTCGGCTGATAGGGTTGGATAAGGCCGTCTGAAGATGATTTCCCTGCTTAAAAGCCGCAATGGCTTGCGATACTACCTGTTTCGCGGCCTTGCTTTGAGCGTTTTGCTGGTGTGCGGTATTTTTTTGAGCGGCACATGGCAGATTTACCGGACAGGTTCGCACACCTTGCCGAAGGACGCTCATGCCGATGCGGCGGTGGTGTTGGGTGCGGCGGCGTGGGACAAACGCCCGTCGCCGGTATTCCGTGAGCGCATCAACCACGCCATCACGCTCTACCAAAGCCATCGGGTCGGCAAAATCATTTTCACCGGCGGCACGCCCAAAAAAGGATTCATGACCGAAGCCGAAGTGGGGCGCCGATACGCGCTCAAGCAGGGCATACCGGCGCACAATATCCTGTTTGAAAACACATCGCGCAACACTTACGAAAACCTGCGCAATATCGTCCCCATCATGCACGCCAACGGAGTCGGCAGCATTATCGTTGTCAGCGACCCGTATCATTTGGCGCGCGCCGAAGAAATGGCCGCCGATTTGGGCTTGTCGGACGCGCAGTTCTCCGCCACCCCGACCACGCGCTTTGACGAGCGCAACAAGAAAGCCAAGTTTCTGATGCAGGAGAGCTATTCTTTGTTTCTCTACCGTATCGGCAAATGGAGCGATGCGGTTTGGAATTGGATAGGTGGTTGAGCTTTCGGTAATCCATGTAAAAGGCCGTCTGAAGCCTTTTAGGTTTCAGACGGCCTAAATGTATTCTTACTTATTGATATTGATTTGCAGCTACACTGCCAAATAAGACTACAGCCAGTACCAGATAAATTACCATTACGATGGCAAACAGAATCAAGGCAGCCTTGAAATAATTAGCTTTATTCGGATTGGTGTTTGAACCGAATGCCCATACAAGCATCATAACTATATTGACCAGCGGAATCATCATAATCAAGTTTGTTATCAACCATTCTTTGACGCTTACAATTGGAGCCTGTTGATGGCCGATTTGGTTTTGTTCAGTCATATCTTGTCCAATACATTAAATAAAAAGAATAATAATTATACATAATAAAGCCTTATTAGTATAGCATACATATTCAGACGGCCTGAGCCTATGATTTTTGCAGCCGCTATTTCAATTGGATGTAAAACGTACCGTCCGGCACGACGGGCAGGTATTTGCGGTAGAAGTCCAGATAGGTCTTGTTTGGGTCTATGTCGGCAAACTGCTGCGGATACAGGGTTTTGGCGATAAATTGCGCGCTGGCCAAATCGGCGAGCGAGCGGGAGGCGGTGTGGTAGATGCCGTAAACGCGTTTGTTTTTGACGGCAGGAATGTCTGCCCAGCCTTTGCGTTTGACAAATCCGGCCAGGCGGCGTTGCGCATCGGCCTGGCTGATGCCTATGCCCATCGCCATAATGTCAGGCTTGTCTTTATGGCCGTTTTCCGTCCCCGAAATGACGATGACGTCGGGTTTGGCCGTCAGGAATTTTTCAGGGTTTACCGGTCCCCAGTTTTTAACGTAAGGCGCGGCGATATTGTTGCCGCCTGCTGTGTCGGCAATCGCGCCCCACATATCTTTGCCGAAGGTGTAGCTGTATTCGGACGGGCCTTTGTCGCCGAACTCGATATAGATTTTCGGTTTGGACTGCTTGGCGCGCGCGACGCGTTTTTGGATGTCGGCAATGCCTCGGGCGTATTCGGCGGCAATTTTTTGGGCGCGCGCCTGCGTACCGTTGAGTTCACCGAAAATTTCCGCACTGCGCGTGTGCCGCGCGACGGTTTCGGCGTTGAAATCGACCACGACGACGGGTATGCCTGCCGCTTTAATGCGCGGCAGGTGGGTGGCGATGGCCTTATACTGCCAGTCGGCCAGAATCAATACGTCCGGCTTGAGCGCGAGCGTTTTCTCCAGTGAAAACGTGCCGGTGTTGATGTTGCCGATGTCCGCAATGTTTTGCAGCGTAGGCAGCTTCTGTTTGAACATAGCCCAGCTGCCGGGATTGAATTTCTCCCAAAACTCACGCGAAATGCCGATGACGTTTTTAAATTTGTCCGCGCCCGTTACCGCGATATAGTCGGGATAGTAAAACGCCAAAACCGCGCGTTTGACAGGGACATCGACTTTGACTTCGCGTCCCAATACGTCTTTGATAGTTTTGATTTCGGCTTGGGCAAAAAGGGGCAGGAGGGCGAGGGCGGTAAATAAAGCGCGTTTGTTCATGAGCGGATACTTTCAAAGAAATAATTATCATTTGTCTTGTTTTCGGGAGAAAAGTTCCCAAACGGTCCTTCTGCGCCGACATTATTTTCAGACGGCCTTTTGTTCGTTGTTTAAACCACGCCGAAAAAGTAAAATAACCGTTTTAAAAGATTTTGGAGCCATCATGACCGTCAAAACCCGTTTCGCCCCCAGCCCAACCGGCTACCTGCACATCGGCGGCGTACGCACCGCGCTGTTCTCATGGGCGTTTGCCCGCCATCATAAAGGCGAATTCTTATTGCGTATTGAAGACACCGACTTGGCGCGCTCTACTGCCGAATCCGTCAACATCATCCTCGACGGCATGAAATGGGTCGGCCTTGATTACGACAACGCCGACAACGTCGTTTACCAAACCCGCCGTTTCGACCGCTATAAAGAAGTCATTGCCGAACTTTTAGAAAAAGGCCATGCCTACTACTGCTATTGCAGCAAAGAAGAGCTGGAAGCCATGCGCGAGAAAGCCGAAAAAGAAGGCACGGCGACTTACGATCGCCGCTGGCGCCCTGAAGAAGGCAAAACCCTGCCCGAAATCCCTGCCGACGTGCAACCCGTTGTCCGTTTCAAAACGCCTTTGGACGGCGTAACCAAATGGACGGACTTGGTCAAAGGCGAAATCTCTATTCCCAACGAAGCGCTCGACGACCTGATTATTGCCCGCGCCGACGGCACACCGACCTACAACTTCTGCGTTGTCGTGGATGACTACGACATGGGCGTTACCCACGTTATCCGCGGCGACGACCATGTGAACAATACCCCGAAACAAATCAACATCTTAAAAGCCATTGGCGCCACCCTACCCGAATACGGCCACTTGCCCATGATTCTTAACGAGCAAGGCAAAAAAATCTCCAAACGCAGCGGCGATACCGTTGCCATTACCGATTTCGGCGCAATGGGCATCCTGCCCGAAGCCATGCTCAACTATTTGGCACGCTTGGGCTGGGCGCACGGCGACGACGAATTTTTCACAATGGAACAATTCATCGAATGGTTTGATTTGAAAGACGTTTCCCCGTCTCCAAGCCGTATGGACTTGAAAAAACTCTACTGGATTAACGGCGAACACATCAAAATCACGCCTAACGACAAACTCGCCGAAATGGTGAAACCGCGCCTCGCCCTGCGCGATATCCATGAAACCAGCAAGCCCGCTTTGGAAGACGTGTTGGCATTGGTCAAAGACCGCGCCCAAGACCTGAACACCCTCGCCGACGAGTGCCTCTACTTCTATGTCAAACAAACCCCTGCCGAAGCAGACGTGCAGAAACATTGGGATGATGAAGCCGCCGCCCGTATGCTGCGCTTTGCCGAACGCCTTGAAGGTTTGGAAGACTGGACCGCCGAAGCCATCCACGACCTCTTCAAACCTTTCTGCGACGAAGAAGGCATCAAAATGGGCAAACTCGGCATGCCCCTGCGCCTCGCTGTCTGCGGTACGGCAAAAACCCCCAGCGTCGATGCCGTATTGGCTTTAATCGGCAAAGAAGAAGTGTTGAAACGGATCCGTTCGTAAGGCATGAATGATAAAAGGCCGTCTGAAATGTTTCAGACGGCCTTTTTATTTTGAACAGGATTTATTTATTCTTCTTCGTTCGGTTTGTTTTTATCTTTTTTGCGCCATAGGCCTTTAAACAATGCACCCGCTGCAACAGCACCGAAAATAATCAGTTTGCCGAATTTAGCCAGTAATGCGCCGGCTAAGGCCAATAATCCCAGTTTTTTTGCAGCGATACCGCCGACCAAGGCAGCCAGTCCGTATTCGGCCACTTTGTCGGTTGCGGCATTGAAATCGCTGTAACGCTTGCCTTCATTGAATTCGATATTGCCTAACAATTCTTGCACAATAGGTTTGTATTGATCTATGCTTTTCAAATCGGTGATCATAGTCAATTCAATATAGCCTTCGCGTCCCAGCTGGAAAGTATTGTAGTTGATGGCAGGATTGGGATCGGGTTCGTTTTTATTCAGAACGTCAATCGACCAAATCAGACGATGGGTCTTTGCATCATATTGCGGTTTTTCCACCCAGCCGCGTGTTTCCAATTCCGGCAGGTTGCGGGAGGCACGCTCTTTATTTTGTTCCTCGGTACCTTCTTTCAGCTGCTCGAGCATGGCCTCAACATCCCATTCTTTGGCATCATCGTCTTTGATGTAGCCGGAATCGGTAAAGGTTAGGTCTACCATCCAATTAGTATCACCGTCCTCGTTTTCCGACTCGGGGAGAATCAGGCCGTAGCGGTTGGGATCTGTGGCGTTGCCTGCTTCCCTCATCATGGCGTTGGCGCGATTTTTTTTCACAAAGACCATTTTTGCAGGCAGTTTCAGTTTGGCCTGATTGCCCAAATCAACGGTTGCCGGGCCTTGGACGATCTGGTCGTCAACATAGTTTGTGGCAGAATCCGGAGCTTGTTGCGCTTCTTGCTCAGATGCCTCAACGGCAGAAGCAGTGTCAGCTTTGGCCGCAGACGCGGGTAAGGTTTGGATAGATAAGAGGGCAGCCAAAACGGCGTAGGCGAGACGGTTGCTTTTCATCATAGGGTTCTCATGAAAGAAGAATTAAAAAAAGATGCAGACAGCCGCAACACCATATGCTCCGGCATGACTAAAGGGTAAATTTTACAATAAATAAATCATATTTACATATCTAAATATGACTGTAATTTAAAAAATACAGGAAAGTTTTTTGAGGGGAGGTAGAGCCATCATTGTGAAATTTAAAAAGGCCGTCTGAAAATTTTTCAGACGGCCTTTTATCATAAAACCAGAAAATAATGGAATAAGGCGGAGAATATGAGAAAATAATAGCTGCCTGTCACAACAGTTGATTGAATTAACTTTTATCGGCAGCCTGAATGTCCGGATTGGATAAAATAAACCATCAAGAACAAAGACCAATAAGCCTATTATGTAAACTTGGCAGCTGAAAAATCGGCTCTGCGCTTTACTTTACAAATCAAACAACTTTAAAGGAAAACCCATGAAAAAAACCTTACTTGCCCTGATGATGTTATCCGCCGCCGCGGCGTATGCCGGTGAGGCAGAAGACCGTTTGCTGTCCGTCCAATCGGTTTACCGTGCCGCTTTGCATGAGCAAAACAGCAACGACAGCAAAATCATTTCCCTGCAAAGCGATTTGGAAAGCGCGCAGCGCCGTTTGCAGGCTGCGCAATCCGATATTGACCGTTTGAAAGGCGAAATTCAGACGGCCTTGGCTCAGAAAGAGCAGCAAAATGCCAAGCTGCAACAAGCCGGCCAGATGTTGGATGCGGCGTGGAATGCCGTTTACGGCGTAGGCGGCAGCAAGGCGAATCAATAATTTAGACATTGTATTATTTGCGTTTTACGCTTCTTTTATCATATTTATAAGGAAACCTCATGTCCCTACCTCTCTGCCCGAAATGCCACTCCGAATACACTTACGAAGACGGCGCTCAATACGTTTGCCCTGAGTGCGCCCATGAGTGGAACGAGGTCGATGCTGCGGCTGCAAGCGATGATGTATTGGAAGTCAAAGATGCCAACGGCGCGGTCTTGCAAGATGGCGATACGGTTGTCTTGATTAAAGATTTGAAAGTCAAAGGCAGCTCTATGGTCATCAAGCAAGGCACCAAAGTCAAAGGCATCCGCCTGCAAGAGGGCGACCACAATATCGGTTGCAAAATCGATGGCAGCGCGATGAACTTGAAATCTGAGTTCGTCAAAAAAGCCTAAAGATTTTATTTTTGAAAGGCCGTCTGAAATCCAAAGATTAGGATTCAGACGGCCTTTATACATTTTATTCAAAATAAAACAAATCTTTATTTAAAATTGAATAAATTTAATAGGGTTGAATTTCAGGCCGTCTGAAAAAACGGCGGCAAAATGTTCCGCACATACGCGGGTGCAAAACCGTTAAAATAACGCTTTCCCCTATTCTACGGAACCATTATGCCTCAGCCGACCGCCAAACAGATTTTGCACGAAGTATTCGGTTATCCCGAATTTCGTGGCAAGCAGGAGGCTATCGTTAATGCTTTGGCCGGCGGCGAGAGTTTGATGGTGCTGATGCCGACGGGCGGGGGTAAGTCTTTGTGTTACCAAATTCCGGCGCTGATGCGCGAAGGCGTGGCGGTTGTCGTATCGCCGCTGATTGCGCTGATGAACGACCAAGTGGCCAGCCTGCATGTGGCCGGGATTGAAGCGGCGGCAGTCAACAGCAGCACATCGGC
>NZ_JBQCXF010000119.1:0-8013 GCF_051956635.1 Neisseria sp. P0022.S010
TTATAAGGGAAAATATATTTCTGATTTTTATAATTTTTCTTTCCTGATACGCCGCTGAGTTTTGCAGTCAACGCCCATACGCCGGATACGGCAGGACGGCTTTTGTCAAAAGCAATTTTGGCTTCCAGGCTGGTATATCGGTCTTTGCAGTTTCGTTTTTCGCGCCCTTTATATTCATCGCAATTGCCGTAATATGCGCCGTTATCGTTACCGTTGATAATTAAGCTTTTACGGATTCGGTTGCTATCATCGGTAAACAGGAAGTTTTGCGAAGTCGTCGTGTCGCCTTGGCCTGTATAACTTGACTCGGCAACATAGCCCCAGTTTTGCGCGCCAACCTGAACAAACTTCCACGCCTTATTCTCCGACGGCTCGCCCCATGCGCCGATTTCATCGCTTCCATGTTGTTTGATTGCCCACTTTCCGTCTGCTTTTTCCAAAACAAACAATTCCGCCAGGCCCGAAGAAGCATGCGCGTCCTGTTTTACTTTTTGTTGCATATCGTAGGCAAAACCTGTGTACAACACATAGCGCGTGGCTTTACCGTTGCGTGTTACGGTATGATCGGCAACGGGTTTCATGCAATACATAATATTGTCAGATGCTGTCTCACTGTCTTTCGGCGGCTTGGCGAGCTGGCATTTGTGCGCGGCAAGCGGTCGGTTGTAATACTTGGCAATGACGGCCTGGACAGCGGCTTTGTCGTTATCGGGTGCAGCCGACGCCAAGACAGGGCAGGCAATAAAAAGCAGGGAGATAATGCGTTTCATAGAAATTTTCCCAAAATGTTTTATTGAAAAAAGTACTGTTGACTTCAGGCCGTCTGAAACTGTTTTCAGACGGCCTTTTTGTGTTTGTTGCTGACACGCGACAACATACCGGCGACAAAAGTGGACGCAATAACGACGGTAATGCCCATCGCAGACATAGTACTTAAATGTTCGCCCAAAATTAACACCGCCATGATAACGCCGATGACAGGCTCAAGCGAAATCAGCAGGCCGGAGACGTTGGCAGGGACTTTATTCATGCCTTTGTTCCACAACAGATAGGCAAGCCAGCTGCAACCGATCCCCATATACAAAATCGACAGCGTACCGCCCCATGACCAATTGATTTGATAGCTGTCTGCCAACACCAGCGAAAACGGCAGACACAACACCGCCGCCGTCGCCATGGAAGCAGAAGTAAATGCGGGCACGCCGATACGGGCAATCATCTGCTGGCTCGGACGTATCACGCCTGCAAAACCCAATCCCGCAAGCAAAATCAGCAGACAGCCGAACCAGTCAATCGTACCGCCCTCTTCTGCACCGCCCATTACCATCATGCCCACGCCGGCAAACGCCACCGCGCAGCAAATCCAGTGGTAAAGTTTGGCTTTGTCGTTGAAGAAGAAATGACCGACAAAGACCACCAGCAAAGGCTCCAACCCCACCATGGTAACCGCGCTGGCAGCGGATGTATATTTCAAACCGATAAACTGGAGCATCAAAACGACAACGTAGTTGACAAAGGAGATCCACAGCAACGGTTTCCATTCGCTCCGCGGAATCCTACCCAAATGACGGCGGCACGACGGCAGCACCATCAATGCGGCAATCAACAACCGCGCCTCAACCATCAGCGTCGGGTCGAGCATCTCATAGGAGTACTTGGCAGCGATAAACGAGCTGCCCCAGATTAACAGTGCGAGTATTTGGTAAAGCATGGTTCAACTCATGGCAAAAAATTAATCGTTTCTTCTCTGGCTTTCAGACGGCCTGAAGCCTTTTCAAGCTGTTTTTATTTTGATTGTGTCAGCAAATCCAAAAATATCTAACTAATGGATAAATGACATGGCCGGTTCTTTCATTATAGGCAGGCAGAAATGTCCGTCCTATCCTCCCTATTACAACAAACCATGCTGCTGCAGCTTTTTGCGCAAGGTATTGCGGTTTAACCCCAAAATAACCGCCGCTTTAGATTGGTTGCCGCCGCATTGTTCCATCACGCAAATCAGCATCGGTTTTTCGACTTGGTGCAACACCATATCGTACACGCCGCAAGGTTCCGTACCATCCAAGTCTTTGAAGTATTGTCGTAAGTTTTGTTCAATACATTGCGCAATGTCAGTAGTCGTTTGATTCATCGTGATGTCTTTCTTTGGATTTGTTTTTAAATGATAAGGCCGTCTGAAACTCTTTAGCCTTCCCGATAGTGGCATACCCAACGGTCGGTTTTCTCTAAAAGCGTCTCAAGATAGGCGGCAAGGGTGTCGTATTGTGCCGCGGCGCTATCCAAGCGGTTGATTTCCCCGCATGTTTGTTCGCCGTCGGGCATTTCATCGATATACCAGCCGATGTGTTTGCGGGCGATGCGCACGCCGGCAATTTCGCCATAAAATTCATGCATGGCGCGGATGTGGTTCAAAATGGTGGCGTTACATTCTGCCAAGCTCAAGGCCGGCGGTAAAACGCCGTGTTCGGCGTAATGTTTTAAATCACGGAAAAGCCACGGTCTGCCTTGTGCGCCGCGCCCTATCATGATGCCGTCGGCGGCGGTTTGCTTGAGGACGGAGGCGGCTTTTTGCGGCGAAGTGATATCGCCGTTGACCCAAACGGGGATGCTCAGACGGCCTTTGGTTTCGGCAATCAGTTCGTAACGCGCTTCGCCTTTGTACATCTGCGTACGGGTGCGGCCGTGGATGGCAAGGGCTACGATGCCTGATTCTTCGGCAATTTTGGCGATGGTCGGCAAGTTTTGATGTTCGTCGTGCCAGCCCAAACGGGTTTTGAGGGTAACGGGTACATCCACCGCGTTGACAACGGCTTCCAAGATTTCGCCAACCAAAGGCTCGTTTTGCATCAACGCGCTGCCTGCCTGCACATTACAGACTTTTTTGGCCGGGCAGCCCATGTTTATATCAATGACCTGCGCGCCTAAGCCGACGTTATACCGCGCGGCTTCCGCCATCTGCTGCGGATCGCTGCCGGCAATCTGCACGGCCACAACTCCGCCCTCGCCTTCAAAATCGCTGCGGCGCAAGGTCTTTTTGGTATGTCTCAGCGTCGGATCGCTAGTCAGCATTTCGCATACCGCCCACCCTGCGCCAAACTCGCGGCAAATCCGGCGGAACGGTTTGTCCGTAATGCCTGCCATGGGGGAAAGTGCGATGGGGTTGTCAATGAAATAGCCGCCGATGTGCATGATGTGTGCGCCAAGTTGAAAGGGCTGAAATTGTACAATTTTTAAGCAATTTTTCCAATCGTATTTACATGTTGCACAATGAAAAAGGCCGTCTGGAACTGAGTTTCAGACGGCCTTTTCAGCCACAATATTTAAATAAACAGCATAACAACCATCTGCACTGCGGCCTGAATCATGGCGATAATCGGCCAAATTAGTTTGGCCAGCAGGCCGGTAAACAACAGGATCAGGATAATCCATGTGCCGTATGGCTCTATTTTACGGAACTGCATGGACTGTTTGGCGTTAAGGAAGGTATCGATAAAAATACCGCCGTCCCAAGGTAAAATCGGAATCAGGCTGAATGCGACCCAAATTGAGTTTACCATCACGCCGTAACCGGCCATCTGCACCAACGGCGCTTGATAAGACTCAGGCACATACGCGGAAAATACGACGACAAAGCCCCAAAAGAACGCCAAAATCAGATTGGCAATCGGACCTGAAATCGACACCCAACGCCACGCACGGCGCGGATCGCGGAAATTGCGCGAATCGATGGGCATAGGACGCGCCCAGCCGAACAGAAAACTGCCTATCATCAGACACACCAGCGGCACGACAATCGTACCGACAGGATCGATATGCGGCAGCGGATTGAGGGTCAAACGCCCAAACTGCTCGCCGGTATGGTCGCCCCAATACCGCGCCGTATAACCGCGTGCCACTTCGCGCACGGTAATGGCCAACAACACGGGCAATACTGCCAGCAGAAATACGCCTAAATCAAAATTTGCAAACATGGTTTTCCTTATCAAACATGCCGTCTGAAAACAGAAAATATCCTTTCAGACGGCCTGAGGCTTTAATCGTCTTCTTTTTTATTCGAACTGAAAAACTCTTTCAGCTCTTTCCAAGTAATGCCCTTACCTTGCGGATTCAATTTGAAGACTGGTTTGCCGTAATTACTGTACACACTGTCGCCGATAATATTAATGGCCTTATGTGTGCCGTTGATTTGCATATACATGCGGGAAGCCAACATGCGGCCTTTGCGGTCGAGATAATAGTCGACAACAAGATTGTTACCGAATATCCGCTGGAAGCTAAGTGGCTGGTTATCACTTATGTTGACAGACATACTGAAAAATTCCCGCGCATTTTTATAATCTTCTTCTGTTGACCCTGGTTGAGGCGTTTTCTGTAATTTCGACAATTCTTCATCAAAAGCCTTAGCCATTGCCTTCATTACGACAGAATCATACTCCGGTTTCATGACATGACGTACACGATAGCGTGCATGGTTTGCCTTACCAAAGGCATCCATTTCTTTAAATACATATGCATCGGCAGGCATAGCCTTATTGGCACTCAAAAAAGCACGTACTCCCGCCTCTGCAATATGATCAAAAGGCATGTGTTTCGAATCACCGATTTCTTTCAAACTCACTTTTAAAGGTTCTTTAATCAAACGTTTGCCGATTTTCTCATCAGTGTACACATTAACAATGGCAGACACGCTGGCAGGCAGATCAACATAAATTTCCCATTTTTCCGCATCTAACTTCATAGGAAGTTTGATACTAAGTTTTTCATTGTGGTTGTTGATGACCAATTCAGGAATCATCTCAAATTGACGCGTTGACAAATCAACTGCCGACTCATAATTCAGATGAACCCCTTCCATGTAACTGGATATGGCAGGATATTTATCCAGATAATCAACGGCAACTTGTGCGATATTGCCATCCGGCAAGGCATCAAGCATTGCATTGCGGAACTCAGCCTCTTCTCGTTCAGAAAACTCCTGCTTCAAAGCAGCGTCGTCTTCTTGAGCAACCTTCATAGAGGATGCCGCCTCCCCCTCTTTGGCTTTGGCATCCTTTGCTTTCGCTTCGGCTTTCTTTTCCACCTTTTCATCTGCCAATACAGCTTCAGCCAATGGGCTGATATATATTCGAGAGCTGCCTGTGATGTTAAAGCTGCGGTCTTCTTTTAAAATACGGTCATTGGAAATCGACATTACCTCGTGTGCGGTTTTGTGATCTAAATTACTGCACGCGCTCAAACCAAATACCGCAGCAATGGCCAAACCAATTATCTTATTCATTTTGCCCAACCTTTTTGATTAAATGATTCCGTTAGTACAATTTAACACAAGGCAACGATTCCATAAAGGCTTCAAACGGCATGATTCATTGCTGCTCGCTATCATACCTAATTCAATCGCCCTATCTATTCCAAGCCTAAAGGCCGTCTGAAACTTTAAATCCAGTTTCAAACGGCCTTTGATTTCCTATTTAAAATGCCTCAGCTGTTTTACAGGCTGTAATACATTTCAAATTCCAGCGGATGCGGCGCCATGCGGATACGGCGGACATCTTCCTCTTTAAAGGCAATGTAGCTGTCGATCCAGTCTTTGCTGAACACGCCGCCGCGCAGGAGGAATTCGTGGTCGGCTTTGAGGGCGGCCAGTGCTTCTTCCAAAGAAGCGCAAACGGTAGGCACCAATGCATCTTCTTCCGGAGGCAGGTCGTACAGGTTTTTATCGGCAGGGTCGCCCGGATGGATTTTGTTTTGAATGCCGTCCAAACCGGCCATCAACAAAGCGGCAAATGCCAAGTATGGGTTGGCGGTCGGATCAGGGAAACGCGCTTCGATGCGGCGTGCTTTGCTGCTGTTCACAGACGGAATGCGGATGGAAGCGGAACGGTTTTTGGCGGAATAAGCCAGTTTGGTCGGCGCTTCAAAGTGCGGCACGAGGCGTTTGTAGGAGTTTGTGGACGGATTGGTAATCGCGTTCAAGGCTTTGGCGTGTTTGATGATGCCGCCGATGTAATAAAGGGCGGTATCGGACAAACCGGCATAGCCATCGCCTGAGAACAGGTTTTGACCGTCTTTCCAAATGGATTGGTGAACGTGCATACCGCTGCCGTTGTCGCCCATGATGGGTTTGGGCATGAAGGTGGCGGTTTTGCCGAAGTTGTGGGCAACGTTTTGGATGACGTATTTCATGTCTTGGGTTTGGTCGGCGCGTTTAACCAAGGTGGCGAAGCGCGTGCCGATTTCCATTTGGCTGCCGGTGCCGACTTCGGCGTGGTGGACTTCGACTTCGATGCCGAGTTCTTCCAAAACATTGACCATGGCGGAGCGCAGGTCTTGACCGCAGTCAATCGGCGCAACAGGTGCGTAACCGCCTTTGACGGTCGGACGGTGGCCGGTGTTTTGACCGTCCATGTGCAGGCCGCTTGACCATGCGCCGCTTTCGGAAGTAATTTCGTAACGGGTTTTGTGCATATCGGTTTCAAATTCTACGCCGTCAAAAACGAAGAATTCAGGCTCAGGGCCGAAATAGGCGGTGTCGCCGATACCGGAAGATTTCAAGTAAGCTTCGGCTCGGCGTGCGATAGAGCGGGGGTCGCGGTCATAGCCTTGGCCGT
The DNA here is from genome assembly GCF_051956635.1 of Neisseria sp. P0022.S010. Lineage (NCBI taxonomy): Bacteria > Pseudomonadati > Pseudomonadota > Betaproteobacteria > Neisseriales > Neisseriaceae > Neisseria > Neisseria sp. P0022.S010. The sequence continues at coordinate 6,609 of NZ_JBQCXF010000119.1, forward strand.
CGGCCGGATCGATGACATCGCAGGTAAAGACAACGGTGGTATCGTCGTAGAAAGGATCGACGAAGGCTGTAGACGCATCGGGACGCAACTGCATATCTGAAGCCTGAATACCTTTCCAACCACCGATGGACGAACCGTCAAACGCTTGACCGTTTTCGAACCATTCTTCGGGATCGTCGAGGACGATGCGGGTGGGGATGGTAAAGTGGTGCTGCTTGCCTTTGGTATCGGTAAAGCGCAAATCTACGAAGCGGGCTTCGCTTTCTTCAATCAGTTTTACAGCGTCTTTGATGGACATCTTCAGCTCCTGAGGGAATGGGTTTAAGTTGTTATTCTATCACGGTAAGGCCGTCTGAAATACATCAGGGCACCCGTTTTTACGCAATGAAATATAGTTTCAGACTGTTTAATTGTCAACAATTTTACATTACGCTTTCTTAACATAAAGACCGCTATAATAAGCACTCTTTTCTTTTGTTTTTTCAGACCCGTTTTATGAACAACACCCCGCGTTACGCCGTTTTCGGCAATCCCGTTGCACACAGTAAATCGCCGCAAATCCATCAGCAATTTGCGCTGCAGGAAGGCGCGGCCATTGAATATGAGCGCATTTGTGCCGAAATCGGCGGTTTTGCCGAGGCCGTTGCGGCGTTTCGTGCCGAGGGAGGGCAAGGTGCGAATGTAACTGTCCCGTTCAAGCAGGAAGCTTTTGCGCTGGCGGACGAACATTCCGACCGCGCTTTGGCTGCCGGCGCAGTCAATACGCTGGTGTGGTTGGAAGACGGCAGAATACGCGGCGACAATACCGACGGTATCGGTTTGGCCAACGACATCACGCAGGTTAAAAATATTGCCATCAAGGGCAAAACCATTTTGCTTTTGGGCGCAGGCGGCGCGGTGCGCGGCGTGATTCCGGTTTTGAAAGAACACCGCCCTGCCCGTATCGTCATTGCCAACCGTACCCACACCAAAGCCGAGGAATTGGCGCAGCTTTTCGGCATTGAAGCCGTCCCGATGGCGGATTTGAACGGTGGTTTTGATATCATCATCAACGGCACGTCCGGCGGTTTGAGCGGTCAGCTTCCTGCCGTCAACCCTGAAATTTTCCGCAACTGCCGCCTCGCCTACGATATGGTTTACGGCGACGCGGCGCAGGCGTTTTTGAACTTTGCCCAAAGCAACGGTGCGGCCGAAGTTTCAGACGGCCTGGGTATGCTGGTCGGTCAGGCTGCCGCTTCTTACCATATTTGGCGCGGATTTACGCCCGATATCCGCCCCGTTATCGAATACATGAAAGCCCTGTAACCATGTTCCGCATCATCAAATGGCTGATTGCCCTGCCCATCGGCATCTTCATTTTCTTCAACGCTTATGTGTACGGCAACATCATTACCTACCGCGCCGT
>NZ_JBQCXF010000120.1:0-7980 GCF_051956635.1 Neisseria sp. P0022.S010
GCATGAAAACTCTCCTAATTTGTCATAGTCGCATACAAAGCATTCAGTTTGCCTTGTACGGACAAATCCAAGACCTGATCACCCACTTCTACTTTGATGCCGCCGATTAATTCAGGGGCAACTTTAGCTACCACATCCAATTTGCTGTTGAAGCGTTTTGTCAGGATATCGGTAACATCGGCCAGCTGCTGAGAACTGAGTTCATATGCGCTGTAAATTACTGCCGATTTCGTATTGTTGTGTATCAAGGTCAAATCTTGATATTGGGCATAAATTTCCGGCAATACCAGCAAACGCTTTTGCTCGGCCAAAACGGTAATGAAATTTGCCAATTCGACATTTTTGATACCGACAAGACCTTTGAGCGTTTCTGCTTTTTCGGAAGCTCCCGTTTCCGGTTGCTCGATGAGAGCAATGACTTTCTCATCTTGAACAACCGCTGCGAGTTCTTTCAGTTCGCCCAACCAAGACTCGATTTGGTTTTTTTCCTGAGCCAGACTAAACAATGCTTTCGCATAAGGTCTGGCAATCGTTGCGAACTCTGCCATAAGATTACAGCTCCTGTTTTAAGGTACTGAGCAAATCTGCATGTTTGGAAGCATCAACTTCCTTACGCAAGATAGATTCCGCACCTTTAACAGCCAGTGTAGCAACCTGTTCGCGCAACACTTCGCGCGCACGGTTAACTTCTTGCTCCACATCAGCTTTTGCTTGGGCTGCAATGCGTGCTGCTTCATGAGAAGCTTGCTCTTTGGCTTCTTCTACAATTTTTGCAGCACGTTTTTCGGCGTTGGCAACCATTTCGGTTACCTGATTACGCCCTTCGGCCATAAGTTCTGCAACTTTTTTCTCTGCCTGCTCAAAATCGCTCTTACCGCGCTCGGCAGCAGCCAAGCCCTCGGCGATTTTTGCGGCACGCTCATCCAACGCTTTGGCAATCGGAGGCCATACGAATTTCATCGTAAACCAAACCAAGCCAAAGAAAACCAGGATTTGCGCAAATAAGGTTGCATTAATATTCACGTTACTTAACCTTCGTATCTGGGTTAATCAAACAGACCATAAGCCTGTATCTGAACGGATCGCTCCGTCTTGATTACGCAGCACCAAACGGGTTAACGAAGGCGAACAACAGGGCAATAGCCACACCGATCAAGAAGGCCGCGTCGATCAGACCAGCAATCAAGAACAGTTTGGTTTGCAGAGGACCGATCAGCTCAGGTTGGCGAGCAGAAGATTCCAAGTATTTAGAACCAACCATTGCGATACCGATAGAGGCACCCAATGCACCCAAGGCAACGATCAAACCACATGCGATAGCAATCAAACCCATTTTTAAACTCCTTAAGATAGTAAAGGTTAAACTACAAAAACAAACTACGAAAAAACTACTTGATTAGTGTGCATCATGCGCTTGTCCGATGTATACGAACGCCAACGCCATGAAAATAAATGCCTGCAAGGTGATAACCAAAATGTGGAAAATCGCCCAAGCCAAACCGGCAATCAGGTGGAACACAAATAAAATTGGATCCAAAGTCTCGATACTGCCGGTTGACGCCCATGCACCACCCAACAAAGCAATCAGCAGGAACACCAGCTCACCGGCATACATATTACCAAACAACCGCATACCGTGGGATACGGTTTTGGACAAAAACTCTACCAAGTTCAACAGAAAGTTGGCCGGAGCGAGCATCGGGCCAAAAGGTGCGCTGAACAATTCGTGAATCCAACCGCCAAAGCCTTTGATTTTGATATTGTAATAAATACATACCAACAATACGCCGATTGCCAAAGCCAAAGTCGTATTCAAGTCAGCAGTCGGTACAACGCGCAACAGTGCATGATGATTACCGGTAACGCCTTGCCATACCATCGGCAGCAAATCAACCGGCAACATATCCATGGCGTTCATCAGGAAAATCCAGACAAACAGGGTCAAACCCAAAGGCGCAACGGCTTTACGCGATTGTTCGTTATGAATAATACTCTTACACATGTTATCCACGAATTCGAACAAAATTTCAACAGCTGCTTGAAAACGACCAGGCACGCCAGCCGTTGCTTTTTTGGCACCGCGCCACAAAAGGAGGCTGCCGATTACGCCTAACAGAACAGCAAAAAAGATTGCATCAAGGTTAATGAACGAAAAATCAGCGATGTTTTTCAGTCCTTGACCCTGAGTAACATCCGACATACTGGTCAAGCTTTGCAAGTGGTGCTTGATGTAGTCGGCAGCGGTCATAGTTTCACCTGCCATAGTGTTTCACTCTCAACAATACTAAAAAAACCAAATGACTGACACTGAGTAACCCCAATAAGAATGGGAAAAATACCAGCGATTGATGCCATATCGCAAAAACGACCGACATAGATACCAGCGACAGCACTACTTTTAAAACCTCTCCACCGACAAAAATTGAACTTTGCAGATCGGGATTTCGTCGGGAAAACTTTAAAAGTAAAACTGCAACCAGGGTAGGTAAAATGTACGAAAATCCTCCCGCCAAAGCAGAGAGGAAGCCGGGCAACCCGGAAAATAACGCACAAACAACTGAAATTATTAACAATACAACTACTTGCAATGGGACTATTTGATTCATTGTACTTCACACCCCAAAACGCAAGGTAAATTAATATAATCAAGAAGTTTGTTAACGTCAAGCAATACGTTAATCTTTGTGAACCTTTCACAGATAAATGATTAACACATATAAAACAAATCTTTGCAGGAACGGAGTTTAACACAAATTACATGTTGCTACACAGATTTTATAGAAGATTTTGATTTGTATTGTAAACATCTGTACGACCAGTCCTTTTATCAAAAATTCAGGCCGTCTGAAATTTTTTTTCAGACGGCCTGTTTATAAAACCGTTAAAACTCTTGATTGATACCCAACTGCTTCAGCAAGTATTCAAATGTTTCCGGCGTATCAAAATGCAGTACGATTTTGCCTTTTTTCTGATTGCTGGTTTTGACTTCGACATTAACACCCAAACGCTCGGTCAGGGCATCATTAATGCGGCGGATATCCGGGCTGATGGTTTTGGCTGCTTCCGGTTTGGCTTTTTGATGCGCCAACTGGCTGCGACGTTCTACTTCGCGTACCGACCAACCGTTTTTGACGGCTTTTTGCGCCAACTCCAATTGGTCAACCACATGCAAGGTCAGCAACGCACGGGCATGACCCATTTCCAGACGGCGTTGATAAAGCATTTCCTGAACCGGCTCAGGCAGGCTCAACAGGCGCAGGCTGTTGGAGATGGCACTACGGCTTTTACCGACGGCTTTTGCGATGGTTTCGTGAGTCAGGCCGAATTCATCGGCAAGGCGTTTCAAACCTTGCGCTTCTTCAATCGGATTGAGGTTTTCACGTTGCAGGTTTTCAATCAAACCCATGGCCAACGCGGTTTCGTCGCTGATGGTTTTGATAACGACGGGAATTTCGGTCAAACCGGCCAACTGGGAGGCGCGCCAACGGCGTTCGCCGGCAATCAATTCATATTGAGACAGACCACGCTCACGTACGATAACCGGCTGGATAATGCCTTGCGCTTTAATGGAATCAGCCAGTTCCTGCAAAGCTTCATCATCAATTTGCACACGCGCTTGATAGCGGCCGGGCTGAATATCGGCGATGGCAACCGTTGTCAGGCGGTCGCTACTGCTGCTGTCCACTGCATTGGAAATCAGCGAATCCAAACCGCGTCCCAATCCACCTTTTGCTTTTGCCATATTGTTTTCCCTTTCAGACGGCCTCATTGTTGAAATGACGTATTCTATCGGATATTGCCGCTTTACGACAATTTGAATCACGATGATTTGACTATTGCCATTTATTTACGGAGCGAAACCGCAAACACGCCCCTTAAAGCGTTACTCAAGCAGATTTCTTCCGCATTTTCCAACATGGCACGCGTGATGTGTGTTTCCCTTATCGTATCCGCACCTAAATATAACTGTGGCTGCTTCAATACCGCTTGGCGCATTACCCCGTTCAAAATATCCAAATCCAAAGACGGCGTGAGCCATTGTCCTTGATATTTGACGAACACATTGCTTCTTCCACCCTCTAACAAAAGGCCGTCTGAATTGAAAAACAGACTGTCAAATGCGCCCTGCCCTTCTGCCGTTTTCCACGCTTGGTCAAAAATTTCACGGCGCGTGGTTTTGAAGCGGCGTAGATAATCGCGTTGGCTTAATGTGTGTTCACTCAAGATAACGTATTGCTGCCCATCCAATTCGGAAACAGCCGCATGACTCAATACAAGACCGTCTGAAAACAAAGCGGCTTTGACTCTAAATAACCCACTTGGCAACGCATCTATATAGTGTTGGATTTTCTCTATTGTATTTTCAGGCCAAGTCAGGTTGAGCGCTTGCGCCGAGCTGTTCAGACGGCCTAAATGCAAATCAAGCAAACGGCATTGTCTATCTTCCACACGCATGGTTTCAAAAATACCGAAATCAGGCCGCAATTCATTCAGAAAACGCGCTTTCCAACCGCACTCGCGATATTCGGCTTCAGGATCGCTATCAATCACAATCCCCGAACCCACGCCATAAATGCCTTGATAAAGGCCGTCTGAAACCGGCTTCAGGGATAAGGTACGAATCACAACATTAAATACGCCTTCAAATCCCAAACCTGTATCGCACGGATGCAAAAAGCCGATGCTGCCTGTGTACAAACCGCGCGGTTCGGATTCAAGAGACTCAATAATCTGCATACTCATGCGTTTGGGTGCGCCGGTAATACTGCCACACGGGAAGGCTGCACGGAGAATATCGGCAACCGAAACATCAGGCAGCGCCTGCGCCTCGATGGCACTGGTCATCTGCCAAACGCTGCCGAAACGGGAAACTTTAAACGGTTCAGGCACGCGTACTTTGCCCGTTTGCGCGATTTTGCCGAGGTCGTTGCGCAACAAATCGACAATCATCACATTTTCAGCGCGGTTTTTCGGGTCGTTTCGCAATTCAACGGCGCGGCGCTCATCTTGTCCGTCATGAAGAATCGGCGCAGTGCCTTTCATCGGCTCGGTTGTGATCAGGCCGTCTGAATCGATTTTGAGGAAAAGTTCGGGAGAAAAACACAAAGTCCACGCGTCCTGCCCTGCCCTGTCGGGCAGACAAGACAAAACGGCATACGGCACAGGCTGGCGCAAACGGCGGTAAAGTTGAATCGGATTACCGTAAGTTTGCAGGTGCAGGCGTGCGGTGTAATTGATTTGATAGGTATCGCCGCGGCGGATGGCTTCGTGGATTTGGTTGATATGCTCGAGATAATCGGCTTCAGATACGGAGAATCGGGGAGTGGAGACACCTGCCTCAAGGCCGTCTGAATGATTGTCTAGCCAGCTTTCGGCATCGATTTCAGAATAATCGGCAAACCAGTGCAAACGCAAATTGCCACTGCGCGCGGATGAAATATCCATCAGTGGCAATCCGAATTCGTAGTCTGCAAACAACACTGCATACAGGCCTTTTTTCCAACCTGCCTGCAAAACATCATCCAACGACGCCAGTTCGTTATGATGAAAAAGGCAGCTTTCCACATGATTTTGATAGAGTTTTGCACGACCGCTTAACGCATCGTCGAACAGGGCGAAATAAGGCATGATGTATTATACAAATAGGCTGATTATACGCTTTTTTTACAAAAATTATCAAACAAGCCGGAAAAAATCGCTTATGTGTAATTTTATGTAGGCTAATACAGCATAAAGAGGTAAAATCAAGTCATACCACACCATATCATTTAAAACTTAATCGATAAGGAGACTTTATGGCAGACCACCAATTAGAACCGTTCGAGAATGTTGAACTGGGCGAGAAACAAGACCAGCTGCAAGTATTCGAAAAGGCTGTTTTGGAACACGAAGGACGCGGCACTGACGAAGATTCCAGCAGTGCACCGCTTCCTGCCAACTACCCGTACAAACAACGTATGCGCCGCTCTGTTTACGAAAAAGAAAAACAGAAGCTGCAAATCGAATTGTTGAAAGTACAAAGCTGGGTTAAAGATTCCGGTCAGCGTATCGTCAGCCTGTTTGAAGGCCGCGACGCAGCCGGTAAAGGCGGTACCATCAAACGCTTTATGGAACATTTGAACCCACGTGGCGCGCGCGTGGTTGCTTTGGAGAAACCAACCACTACCGAACGCGGCCAATGGTATTTCCAACGCTACATCCAAAACCTGCCGACCGCTGGCGAAATGGTATTCTTCGACCGCTCATGGTACAACCGTGCCGGCGTAGAACGCGTAATGGGCTTCTGCGAACCTAACGAATACCTGCTCTTCATGCGTCAAACCCCTGAATTGGAACGTATGCTTGTTGCCAGCGGCATCCATCTGTTCAAATTCTGGTTCTCCGTATCCCGTGAAGAACAACTCCGTCGCTTCATCTCACGTCGTGACGACCCGCTGAAACACTGGAAACTGTCTCCTGTGGACATCCAGTCGCTCGACCGTTGGGACGACTACACCGAAGCCAAAAACGCCATGTTCTTCCACACCCACACCGGCGACGCGCCTTGGGTCATCATCCGTTCCGACGACAAAAAACGTGCACGTTTGAACTGTATCCGCTACTTCCTGCATCAGCTGGACTATCCGGGCAAAGACGTGAAAGCCATCGGCAAAGTGGACGAGAAAATCGTTTTGGTTCCTGATACACGTTACAAAGAAAAAACTGTCGATCTCGGACACGATTAATTTGTAACCTTACCAAAGGCCGTCTGAAATTTCATCTTTCAGACGGCCTTTTCTTAATCCTCGCGATTCCAGTACGTTTTTTGTGCGAATACCAATTTATTGTCAGTGAATTTCACACTGTCCAAATTCAATGCCCAAACATCGCTTTTCATTACTCTGGCAGCAGGATGCGCTTTGTAATACAAAGACTGCGCCGCTTTCAAATCCGCTTCATCCTCAATCAAAGCGGCAGTCGCCGCAAACTGAATGCCGCTGATTTTCGTGATGCTGTCAGGCTGTCCGGCAATGGTACCGGCTACTTTGGCTGACCGGCTCATCATTCCGCCATGTTTCGTTTTCAAAGATGTCAGCACAATCAATCGGGCATTCGCCTCATCAAATACATAAAAACAGCAAGCCGCCCAAACTTCGCCCTCTTCCGCAGCAGCAATACTGACGACATGATGATTGCTCAAAAACTTCACTATATTGGCAGGAATTGTTTGCATGATTTTTATCTTCCTTCTCAGTCGTAACTTATACTCAGGCCGTCTGAAACATCAGCCCTGCCAGCGCGGCACATTGTTTTGAATGATGCCGAGCAAGTCCAAAGCATGAGAGACGCTGTGTGTAATCATATCTTCGATGGATTCGGGCTTCTGATATAAAGCCGGAACGGGAGGAAACACAATGCCGCCCATCTCTGTCACGCGGCGCATATTTTCAATGTGCGCCAAGTTTAACGGCGCTTCACGCACCATCAACACCAGCTTGCGCCGCTCTTTCAACGTTACATCCGCCGCACGGCTGAGCAAATTATCGGCAAATCCATGAGCAACCGAAGCCAAAGTTTTCATTGAACACGGCGCAATCAACATTCCATCCGTCAAAAACGATCCACTGGCAATACTTGCCCCGACATTACGGACGGAATGCACAACATCCGCCAAAGCATAAACATCTTCCTTGGTGTAATCCGTTTCCAAAGCGCGGGTCATCTCCGCCCCTTGTGAAACCACCAAATGCGTTTCTACCTGATGCTCACGCAAAAGCTGCAAAGCTTTCACGCCATACTGAAAACCGCTGGCACCGCTGATGCCGACAACCAAACGCTTCATTGTATTTCCCTGTTTCGGCCTAAAGATAAATGAAAGGCAGATTCTCAAGACGAAAAAATAACCGCTAAAAAGCGGTTAGATTTTCTAATGTGGTGCCGACAGCGAGATTTGAACTCGCACAGCCTACGGCCACTACCCCCTCAAGATAGCGTGTCTAC
>NZ_JBQCXF010000121.1:0-7919 GCF_051956635.1 Neisseria sp. P0022.S010
TATGTAACCAATCCACATTAAATTGTAAATAATTAAATTCAGAATACAGTAAATTTTTTGTTTTGCAAAGCACGGAACACGGGCTTTATGAAAAATCGTAGTGCTTTTGAGGGGAAGTCATTTGAAAACAAAAGATTGCAAAAATTATCTTAAATTGGAGAAAAGGAAAGGCAATGAAACTATCTTTCCTATAAATGAAACGTTACGCAGAGAAAAAGCGTAATTATGCGACACGAAAGGCGCTTTCAGACGGCCTGATAATGGCGCTACCCCGTATTTCTGATGAATACGGGGTAGTGCGTCAGTTTGAACTAAATAGAAAAATCGTCTTTCAACAAATGTTTATAAGCGAAGAGATAGAAAGCGGCAACAAAAGACGATCCGCCAAGGACGTTACCTAAGAAGACGGGAATCATATTGTAGAAAAATTGACCCCAGCTGACATTTGCACCTGCCCAAATACCGGCCGGAATGATGAACATATTGGCAACAAAGTGTTGGAAACCGATTAACACGAAGATCATGACCGGAAACCAAGTTGCCAAAATGCGGCCTGAAGTATGGCGTGAGCCGAAGTAGAACCAAATACCCATGCACACCATCCAGTTGCATGCAATAGCGGAGACGAATGCACGGCCAAAGTCCATATTAACTTTTGCTTCGGCGATGGCAATGGTTTTCGCCGTAGCAGCTCCCTCTGCCAGGCCAACGTAGTGGCCGAGGAAATAGGCCATGGCAACGGCGCCTGCCAGATTGCCCAAGCTGACGATGAGCCAGTTGCGTACCAGTTTGTAGGTGCTGACGCGGCCGGTCAATCTGCCCAAAGCCATAATCATCATATTGCCTGTTGCCAGCTCACCACCGCCGATTAAGATACAAATCAGCGCAATCGGGAATACGGACGCACCCAAAAGGGCGGCCAGACCGTTCCATTCGGCCGGAATGCCGCTGATGACGCGCAGGCAGGCAAGATAGCCGAAGCCGACATAGCCGCCGCCTAAAAAACTTAAAATCACCAACATTTTGATGCTGAACTCGGACTTGGCGCAGCTCTTGCCGATGGCTTCCTGCAAAATCTCGTGAGGGTACAAATCTCGTGTATCCATGAGGCTCCCTTAAATTGGAAATATCTTGTTTATCATGAGGATAATAAGTTTGCCTGAGAATGATGCCGGTAGGAAATAACGCCTGGTTGTAAGAATAGAAGAGGGGGTTATATATTGGAGCGGCTAAGGCCAACGGCTGGCTTTTTAAGAAAGATAAGTTGAGGCGTGGAGATATTGGCTTTTTAAAAACGTAAAAGGCCGTCTGAAAAAGTTGCTTTCAGACGGCCTTTATATTTGCTTGGGTAATGAGAACTACAAGCGCGTTACGCTTAAAACGCCTTTAATGTCGCCCAAACTGGCTAATACGCGTGGCAGGTCGTTGACTTGGCGGACTTCAAGGGTAAAGCGCATACTGGCTTCCAAATCGCGCGATTGGGTCTGCACCGCGGTAACGTTGAGTTTATGACGCGCTAGAGCATCCGAAACGTCGCGCAGCAAACCGGAGCGGTCTTGGGCACGGATTTCAACATCGACGGCAAACACTTGTCCTTCTTGCAAGGCTGCCCAGCTTGCATTCAACACTTTTTCAGGAGACTGTTCGGCAAGGTGGCGGAAAGAAGGGCAGGTGTTGCGGTGGACGGAAATACCGCGGTCTCGCGTAACGAAACCGATGATGTCGTCCGGAGGTGCCGGTTTGCAGCATTTGGCAAGCGTGGTCATCAGGCCGTCTTCGCCGTCAATCAAAATACCGTTTTTGCCGCCTTTTTTGATTTTAGACTGCTTGACGATATTGGTTTCATCAATAGGTACAGGAGGCGGTTCATTCAGCGCGCCACAGGCTTTGTGGATGGCGCGGTTGGAAACTTCACCCTGACCGATGGCCGTATAGAGTTCGTCGGTTTTTTTGAAGCCGAGTTTTTCCGCCAATGCTTGCAGATTGGGTTTGGGGAAGATTTTTGACAACTGTTTGTCCAGCTGGGCGCGGCCTTCTTCGCGCACGGTATCCGCATTTTGCTGGCGGATGTAGGCACGGATTTTGCTGATGGCGCGGTTGGACTTGACCCAGCCTTCGTATAGCCAGTTGACGGAAGGATTTCCCTCTTTGGCGGTAATGATTTCAACGCGTTGGCCGTTTTCCAAAGGCGTGGACAGCGGCACGATTTGTCCTTCGACTTTTGCGCCGCGACAACGGTCGCCCACGCTGCTGTGCAAGGCATAGGCAAAGTCGATAGGAGTAGCGCCCGTAGGCAGGGAGAGGACTTTGCCGTGCGGGGTCAAAACGTAAATCGTATCGTTGAACAACTCGGTTTTAAAGGCGGCGGCAAGGTCTTCCTTGCCGCTTTCGGCCATGTTTTCACGCCAGTCTAAGAGTTGGCGCAACCAAGCGATTTTTTGTTCGTAAGCGGAATCGCCCTTGCCGCCTTCTTTATAACGCCAGTGGGCGGCAACACCGAATTCGTTGAATTGGTGCATGTCGAAGGTGCGGATTTGGACTTCCACGCCTTTGTCCTCCGGGCCGACGATGACGGTGTGCAAACTTTTATAGCCGTTGCCTTTCGGGTTGGCGATATAGTCGTCAAACTCGCCCGGAATCGGCTGCCAGAGGCTGTGGACAATGCCCAACGTGGTGTAACACTCGGGAATGGTGTCCACCAAAATCCGTACGGCGCGGATGTCGAACAAGCCGTCGAAAGTGAGCTTTTTCTTCACCATTTTTTTGTAAATGGAGTAGATATGCTTCGGTCTTCCGGCAACTTCAAAATGAATATTGTATTTTTTCAGTTCCGTACTCAGGATATTGAGGAAGTTTTCGATGTATTCGAGGCGTTCGGTGCGTTTTTCGTCCAAAAGCAGGGCGATTTCGCGGTATTTTTCCGGCTCTTGATGACGGAAGCCCAAATCTTCGAGCTGCCATTTGAGTTGCCACACGCCCAAGCGGTTGGCGAGCGGGGCAAAAATGTCGAGGGTTTCTTTGGCAACGGCGCGCTTTTCAGGATTGTCGGGAACGTTGCTTAAGAATTGGAGGGTGCGCGTACGCATCGCCAGTTTGATCAGGACGACGCGGATGTCGGTAACCATCGCCAACAGCATTTTACGCATGGTTTCGGCCTGCTGGCCGCGTTCTTCCGGCGTGGCAAGGCTGTCCACGCGTGCGAATTGGGTTAGTTTCTGTACTTCGTCCACGCCTTTGACCAGTTCGCAAACGGTGCTGTTGCAGCGTTCGGTAACCAATTCGTGCCAAGTGGGAACGTATTTGCCGATGTCGGACAAAATTGTGGCGGCCACGGCATCGGGCAAAAGGTCGAGTTCGCTGACGATTTGCATCGAGCCGAGGAAATGTTCCAGCAATGGCTCGCCGTAAGTCGTTAGTGCATCGGCAGGATAATGTTCTTTAGCTAAGTCAAAGGCCGTCTGAATCAGGTTTTTATCGGAATCGGGCAGCGCGGCAACATAGCCGTCGAACCAAGCGAGGAGGCCTTCCAGCGTTGCACTCGATGTTTGGGGCGTTTGGCGAATAGTGGTCATGGCGTGCGTTTTTTTCTTTTTGATAAAAACGTTGCTATTGTAACAGTTTATTGCCGACAGCCCTAGATTTGTATGCGAATGTGGCACTATGTTTCAGGACACCTTGTTTCAGACGGCTTTGGGTGTTATGGTTAACCGTTTTGAAATTTTAAGGAGTATTTCGATGAAACTGTATATTTACGACCATTGCCCGTTTTGCGTCCGTGCGCGGATGATTTACGGCTTGCGCGATGTGGCGGTGGAAGAGGTTGTTTTGGCAAACGATGACGAAGCTACGCCGATTGGTATGATTGGCTCAAAACAAGTGCCGATTTTGCAAAAAGAAGACGGTTCGTTTATGGGCGAAAGTTTGGATATTGTCCGTTACATCGATCAAGGCCGTCTGAAAGAAGAAGTTCGTCCCGAGGTTCAGGCTTGGTTGGACAAAGTGGGCGAATACAATAACAAATTGGTACAGCCGCGCATGGTTAAAATCGGCCTGCCCGAATTTGAGACCGATGAAGCGAAAAAATACTTTATCGATAAAAAAGAGAGAAGTATCGGCAATTTCGAGACTAATCTGAACAAAACGGCGCAATATTTGGAGCGTCTGCATCAAGACTTGGCCGAACTGGAAGCGCTGGTGTGCGAAGGCGAGGGCTTGGGCGGTGAAATCAGTTTGGAAGATATCCTGACGTTCCCTATTTTGCGTAACCTGACCGTTGTGCGTGGTATTCAATGGCCGCAAAAATTGATGGATTATTTGTTGGCGATGAGCGAGCGTTCCGGCGTGGCTTTGTATTTTGACCGCGCATTGTAATGAATGTTTGAAACATGAAAAAGGCCGTCTGAACATCTTTCAGACGGCCTTTTGGTTTAATAGGCAATCGTATCGGCAACCTGTGACAAACCGTTTTCCAACGATTCGAGCATGGCGGTATAGCCATCGCCTTGTTGCGGCGTGACGGCGTTAAACGGTTTGCTGCGTCCGTCCGGCCATTGTGCATAACCGCTGATGGTGGTCTGCCCCTGATAGCTGCCTTGGAAGGCTTCGATATAGATTTTCAGGGTTTGGCTGCTTTGGCTGCGTGAAGCAGGCACAAAGGTGCGATGTGGATTGAGGCGGTTGAGCTTGTTGCTGAGGTTTGCTGCCAACGCGCCATCGAGCGGTGCCGCCCAAAGGTGGTTTTTCGCCAGATTCACATGATAGGCATCGGTTTGGTAAACGAGGCCGCCGTTGGCAAGCGGTTCGGCAAGGTTGACTTTGACCGCGATTTCGTTGCTATGCACAGCAGGTCGGATGTACTGGCTGTCGGGCAAAACGAAATATTGTGTGCTTTGCGCAGTGCCGCAGGCGGCAAGCGTCAGGGCGGCGGCAATCGGGAAGAGGCGCATTATCGGCTTCCTTTCGGGATAGGGTCTTTGCTGCTGCTGTTAAAAATCAGCGCGTTGGGTTTTTCTTTCAAAGTATTAATCACGGGTTGAACGTCTTTTAAGGTTTTGTCCAAACTTTGCAGCGTATTTTGTACGTCGCCGTAGATGGGCGATTGAGGCGATACGCCTTGCAGGGTTTGACGCAATTCTTTCAGGGTTTGGTTCAACTCGTTAGGGATGTTTTGTGTCTGCGGTTTGCCGACCAGTTTGTCGATGGAGCTTAGGGCGGCATTGGCAGATTTGAGTGTGGACTTGAGCTCGGCAAGCGAACCGTTCAAGCCGGCAACGGTTTTATCCAATGGCAGATTATTGAACTTGTCTAACAAGTCGGCCACTTTTGCCTGCAAATCGTCCAAACCGCCACCTTGGGTCGCGATAACGGTATCGCCTGCATAAACGGTATGTGGCCGCAGCTTAGGCGAGGCGGAAGGCTGATCGTTCAACTCAATCATTTTGCTGCCGGTCAGCAGGTTGTTGCTGGAGATGGTGGCGGTCAGGCCTTTGTTTAAGGCCGTCTGAAATTGTTGTTTCCAATGCTCTTTGCTTTGTTCGTCCGCATTGATTTCCAAACGGGAAGGCTCGATGCGGATGCGTACGGGAATCCAGCCGTTTTCAAACAAATGCAGGCTGTCGTTACGGTCGAAATAGGGAACATCGGAAACCACGCCGACATTCAGGCCTTTGTATTCGACAGGAGAACCGGCAGTCAGACCGCGGACGGATTGTTTGAAAAATGCGGTGTAATACAACGAGCGGTCGTCAGGTAAGTTGGCGACTTCGCTGCGGCTGTCGTAAAGCGTGAAGCTGTCTTCGCTTTTAACGTTTTTGCTGTCGCTTGTTTTGGGCGAGTCAAAGGAAATCGCGCCGGACAGCAGGGCAGGCAGAGGGGCAGAATTGAGTTTGACACCGCTGCCTGTGGTTTCGATATTAATGCCACTTTCCAGCCAGAAACGGCTGGCGGAATTAATCAGTTTGTCGTTAGGGCTTTGGATGAAGATGGTGTAATGCACGCTTTGGTCGGACGGGTCGAAATGCGCGCTTTCTACTTGGCCGACCATAAAGTTTTCATACAAAACAGGGCTGCTGACATTGAGGATGCGGTCGTTTTTACCGATCAAGTTCAGGCGCAGGCCGCTTTGACCGATGGCGGCAATCGGTGGAATGTCTTGGACGACAAATACATCTTTGGTTTCTTGGCTTTTACCCGGTGTAAATGCAATATATGAGCCGGAAAGCAAGGTTCCCAAGCCGGTAACGCCGCTTTGGTCGATACGCGGTTTAACTACCCAAAATTGGGTATCGCTGCGGATAAGGTCTTTGGCATCGGCGCTGAGCTGGGCAGTGACTTCCACGCCTTTTTGGTCATCGCGCAATTTGATGCGGGTAACGCGTCCGACATCGACGTTCAACACCTTAATAACGGTGTTGTTGACCTCGATGCCTTCGGCGCTGTCCATCAACAGCGTAACGACAGGGCCGCGGTTGCGGATGTCTTTAACCAAAAGCCAGCCGCCGGCAATCAGCGCAATCAGCGGAATCAGCCATACGACGGACGCGAAGACATTGGTTTTCTTGACACGTGCCGGGGCGTGATAATTGGGTGAAGAATCGTGTTTTTTCATTGTGTTAAGGTCTGGTCAGAATCAAGGCCGTCTGAAAGCTGCTGTTGCTTGTCCCAAATCAGGCGGGGATCGAAGTAATAGGCCGAAAGCATGGTCAAAATAACGACCAGGCAGAAGTAAATCGCCGCACCACCCGGCACAACGCGCGCCATATTGGTGTGGAACGAACTCATCAAAATAATAATCACAAAAATATCAATCATCGACCAGCGGCCGATGGATTCGGTAATCCGATACAAAATCGACATCTTGTCCGCGCTCATCACGGGTTTGAAGTATGCGGAATAAATCAAAACCGCCATCGCAATAATCTTCAAAACCGGCACCATAATACTGGCACTAAAGATAATCACAGCAATCAATCGGTCGCCGTCGTCCCACATATAAACAATGCCGTTGAAAATCGTATTGATCTCCAAAGCCGTCGGGTTGGAGGAAATCATAATCGGCAGGATGTTGGCAGGGAAATACAGGATAAACGCCGCGACTAAAAACGCCAGAGAAATGCTCAGGCTTTTCGGGCGGCGACGGTATAAGTCTGCACCGCATACGCCGCAAGGCTGCTCGTCTTTATCGCGGAAATACAGGCAGCGGCTGCAACAGATTTTGTTTTCAGTGGCCGCCTGAACCGCATGGCCGCCGGTTAAACGGTGAATCTTATAATAAACCCAATGCTGCGGAATCGATACCGAAGTCCGAATCAGCATGACCGACAACGGAAACATCAGATAAAACGCCGAGCCGAATTCTACCGTAGCAACGGACGAGAGCTTGATATACGCCACCAGAGTGGAAATAAAAAACACATCCACCATAATCCAATGACGCAGCCGCACCAATACACGCGTTGCAAAGCGCAGCGCAGGGTAGGCCTTTTCACGTATCAAAGCCGTATAAACATAAAGGCAGAGCAGCAAAAACAGTAAAGGCGCGCCGAAGGTAAGGATAAACATCACTTCCGCCAGAAAACCGTAATCCAGCGAAATCAAAAGCCGCATCATTTGCGGCAACGACAAAATCGATGTCACGCCGAACAAATCGACGCGGATATACACCATATTGTACGCGAATGCCATCAGAATCAAGGTTGTCAGCGCATAGGCAATCGGCGCGATATACGGATTGTTTTCCACTTCCACGATTTCATGGTTGCACACCGGACAATGCGCTTCCTGCCCCTGACGCAGGCGCGGAATATCCATACGGCAGCCGCAATCCGGGCATTCCACCGTATGTGCAGGCAGCGTCGCATCAGGAAGATAAGACTTGTAGCGCCACCAGCGATGGTAGGCAGGAATCCGTTTCATGGTTC
>NZ_JBQCXF010000122.1:0-7892 GCF_051956635.1 Neisseria sp. P0022.S010
GCGTTGCATACGCGCCGGAATGTTCAAGAGGCCGAACACGAATTTAATCAGGAAATACAAGACGAATACGCTCAACAGCAGGCCTAAAACAAAGGCATGCAGATTGATACGCAGCATGGTTTGTTCAACCACGACGTACACGTTGCCGGTATAAATGCCGGAAGCCAACGCTAAACCGACGGCGGCGGCAAACAGAATGACAATCCAAACGACGGTTTTCATGCTTGCTCTCCTTTAATTTTGGCAGCAGGCTTGGTTTGGTTTTGTGGTTTGGCAGCTTCGGCGGCCGGTTCTTTTTTGTTTTCAGACGGCAATGCAGGTGCTTCTAAAGACTGAGGAGCGGAAGCGGCAGCCGGTGCGGCAGTTGTGGCTTGTTCGGTAGTTGCAGCCGGAGCGGAAGCGGTTTGCTCGGCAGCTTGGGTTTGCGTAGCTTCTTCGGTCGTCATTTGTGTACGCGAACCTTCTTGATAAGCGCGAACGGCGCTCAAGCTGGCTTTCAGGCTGTCGTCTGAAATCATACGGACATCAAGGGCTTTGAGTTCGGCCAACTCTTTCAACCATGACTGGGTAGCAGGGGATTTGCTGTCGAAGTATTGTTTTACAGTTGCTTCAACGTTGTTCAAATCGCTTTGATACACTTCGCCGTTGTGTTGCAATAGGGCAATGCGCGCATCCAAAAGGCGTAGGCGCAGGTTTTCACGGATGAAGTAGGCTTGATCGGGTGAAATCAACATGGCGTCGTTGCTGTCCAGATGACGGACTTCAACCAAGCCTTTGAGGGCATTGAGGGATTTTTCCCATGTGTTTTCCCACCAAGTTCCTGAATTAGTGGCTTCGACAGGTGCAGCACCTGGTTTCAATACGCCGTCCAAAACCAAAGGCAGGCCTGAAATACCGGTTTCCAGACGGTCAATACGCAAGGCAGTAGCGGAAATATCGACATAAGGACGGTTTTTCAGCGCGGCCAAATCATTGCTGATGGCTTGCTTGATGGGGATAAGCTCAGGCTGTTCAAAACGGCTTAAGCGGCTGTCGATGTGTTCCAATACGCTGACTGCGCCTTGGAGGTTGCCTGACAGCATCAATTGTTGCGAAGCAGTGTTCAACATCGATTCGGCTTCGTCGACCAGCCAGTTGATACGGCCTTTGAGTAACTCTTGATAAGCTTTCTGCAATTGCAGGATTTGATCGCTATTGTTTTTTTGACCGTTGTTCAGGCGGTCTAACTCGGCTTGAATAGCGGTTTGGCGGTTGAGGTTGTCTTTTAGAAGGCTAGCGTTTTCAGATTCGCCCAATGCAGCTTTGTCGATTTTTTGGTTGAATTCGAGCTCTTGGTTTTTTAAAACATTTTGGCCCTGTACAAACAGGAATCCGCTCGCGCCCAAGCTAAGCAGTGCCAAGACGGTTGCACCTGCGGCCAAGGCTTTGCCGCCAGATTGTTTGATGATAACAGGGGTGTTGTTTTGTGGGAGATTGTTGGACTCGGGCATGCTCGCCTCCACTCGCTGAGGTTGGGTAGGTTTGATTTGTTCAGACGGCCTTGTGTTTTCAGAACGTTCAGGCACCGGAGCTGCCGTATTGGCAACTTGTTGGGTATCTTTATTGTCTTCGACTGGGTTCACTGCTTGGCTCCTTTGTGGCATGGATGAAAGTGCAGCGGATAAAGAAGTGACGGTTTCTACATGTTTGGCGCCGACGATGCGAAGTGCATCGGCAATACGCGGATGGTGGGTAAAGTATAGCAAGGATTCGAAGAATCGGGAAAATTGCGGCGGAATCTGATGGAAAAATTCGCGCGCGAGCTCGCCGGATGTGACGTAGGCGGCAGCGATGTCTTCAGTTTTAAAGTTCTGCCAATCGATGGCGTGTGGCCGTCTGAAATAGATTTCGGCGATGTCGATTTGGAAACCCAGTTCGGTCAGTTTGTCTGCTAAAAAATCACGGCCGCCATGACCTCGAATGATTAGAACTCGGGCGTTGGGTGGCAGGTTTTTCCAAATAGGCATTCTCAAGACGGCCTCGCTGTCGTTGCCGTCTTCGGGAGAGAATACGGGATAGGGGGAGAATTGCGCCAAAGTATGTTGGCTGGTTTGGCCGACGGTAATGTGTGCTTTGTGGCCGTCTGAAAAGTTCAGATGCGGCGCTGCGGTTTCAATAGCGGTCGGGCTGACCCAAAACACGACGTCGGCTTGCTTGAATTGTTCGGGGAGTTTTTTTTGCGCCGAACGATCCACCTCTATTTCAATCGGACTCAATACCTGAGCCTGCCAACCGGCTGTATGGCAGGTTTGGATATCTTGCTGTGGACGGTTGGACGGACGGATGATGAGTAGAGTAGGCATAATGTGGGATAAATTATTAAGGTTTAGGCCGTCTGAAAGAAGGGTTTCAGACGGCCTGTTGCTAACGTACGTTATTGATCGACGAATGCGCGCTCAATCAGGTAGTCGCCGCGAACGCCGGTTTTCGGAGAAACGGTCAGTCCGAATTCGTCCAAAACGTTGCAGGTGTCTTTCAACATGGCTGGGCTGCCGCACAGCATAGCGCGGTCGTCTTGCGGATTGATTTTAGGCAGGCCGATGTCTTCAAAGAGTTTGCCGCTGCGCATTAAATCGGTCAGACGGCCTTGATGTACATATTCTTCGCGTGAAACGATCGGGTAGTAAATCAGTTTTTCTTTAACCAAGTCGCCCAAGTATTCGTGTTCGGGCAATTCTTTGGTGAAGCGGTCGTAGTATGCCAAGTCTTTTTTGTAGCGTACGCCGTGAACCAAGATAATTTTTTCGAATTGCTCATAAACATCAGGGTCTTTGGTAATGCTCAAGAAAGGGGCGATACCGGTACCGGTGCTTAAGAGGTAGAGATGTTTGCCCGGATTCAGGTCGCCGGCAACCAGTGTACCGGTCGGTTTTTTACTGATGAGGACATCGTCGCCGACTTTAAGGTGTTGCAGGCGGCTGGTCAATGGGCCGTCTTGTACTTTGATACTGAAAAATTCCAGATGCTCTTCCCAGTTGGCAGAAGCCACGCTGTATGCGCGCATCAGCGGTTTGCCGTCTACCATCAGGCCGACCATGACGAATTGGCCGTTTTCAAAGCGCAAAGACTCGTCACGGGTACAGGTGAAAGTGAAGTAAGCGTCGGTCCAGTGGTGTACGGACAAGACTTTCTGGGTGTTGAATGCTGCCATTGATATTTCCTGTCGGATAAGGCCGTCTGAAAAGAATAGGTAGGGGCGGCCGAGGTTAATAAAAAGAATGGAATATGGTGTTCAGCTACTTGCTTGCCGGTTTGGCTGATTTTTCGCTGAGGCTGTGCAGGTCGGAATAGCGTCCGCCTGCGTTGATCAATTCATGATGAGTGCCTTGTTCGACTACATTGCCTTCGTGCATCACAACGATATTGTCGGCTTTTTCGATGGTTGAAAGTCGGTGGGCAATCACCAATGTGGTACGGTTTTGCATCAGGTTTTCCAATGCGGTTTGTACCAAACGTTCGGATTCATTATCTAATGCGCTGGTGGCTTCGTCCAAAATCAAAATCGGCGCATTTTTCAAAAGCGCACGCGCAATGGCGAGGCGTTGACGTTGGCCGCCGGACAGTTTTAAACCGTTTTCGCCAACTTCAGTGTGCAAACCTTGCGGCATTTTTTGGATAAATTCCCAAGCATTCGCGGCTTTTGCAGCATTGATAATTTCTTCTTCACTGAATTTGTCAGCTTGAGCATAGGCAATGTTTTCAGCAATCGTACCATTAAACAGGATAACGTTTTGGCCGACAAATGCCATGCGGCTGCGCAGGCTTTCGAGTGTATATTCCTTGATGTTGACGCCGCCAATCAGAACCTTGCCTTCATCCGGATTGAGGAAGCGCGGCAACATATTGGCCAGAGTGGTTTTACCGCAGCCTGATGCGCCGACCAATGCAGTCACTTTGCCTTGCGGTACAAGCAGGTTGATGTGGTTCAAGCTGTTGCGTTCGGCTTCAGGATAGCGGTGTACAACATCGCAAAATTCAATATCTCCAGGGTTTGGGCTGAGGATTTGTTTGCCTTCGTTGCTCTCTTCGGGTTGATCCAAAAAGGTAAAGACACTTTCTGCCGCCGCCAAACCGCGTTGCAGGGATTGCATCACGCCGGTCATGCGTTTGATTGGGTCAAACATCATGATCATGCTGGACAAAAACGACATAAAATCGCCTGCACTGAAGCCGGAAAGCCCTGCTTGGCGTGCCGCTGCGTAAATAATCGCAGCCAGTGCAACCGAAGCCATTAATTGCGTAATGCCGGTACCGGCAGAGCTGGCGGAAACCTGTTTGAGCAGGTTGCGGCGCACATCGTCGGCAATACGGTTGAAGCGGCGATTTTCATAATCTTGACCGCCATAGATTTTCACAACACGTTCACCATTGATGCTTTCTCCCAAAACCTGCATCAGCTGACCGATGTAAATTTGATTGTTGGCAGACAATTTGCGCAAGCGTTTGCTGACCGTTTGGATACATACGGCAACGACCGGCAAAATAATAAAAGTAATCAGGGTCAAACGCCAGTTTAGATAAGTCAACAAGCCCAACAGACCGACCACGCTCACGCCGTCTTTGGCGATCACGGTAATGACGTTAAATCCTGCATCGGTAATTTGGTTGACGTCGTTTAAAATGCGCGACATCAGACGGCCGCCGGTATTGCTGCTGAAATACGAAGTCGGCAGGTGCATCATTTTATTGAACATTTCACCGCGCAAACGCTGCACCAAGTGGCTGGACAGATAAGTCGTGCAATATTCGTTAATGAAGTTGAACAGGCCGCGAACGAAAAACAGCGCCACAATTGCCAGCGGCAACCATGACATGCTTTTCATGTTTTTATCGACAAAACCTTCATTAATCAAAGGTTTGAGCAAGTAACCGAAAGCCGGCATCGTACCGGCGACAATCAGCATGGCTACTACGGAGACGATAAACATCTTCCAATAGCTTTTTAAATATCCAAGCAAACGCTTGTACAGCTCCCAGTTGGATGTGGCTTGTGTTGTCTGCATATCAATCCAGATTTAGAGCAAACATGCAATTCTAAACGAAAATATCTGTCATTACAATGTTTGCAATTGAAAGTTAAAAGGAGTTGGTATTATTTTAACGCCTTGATTTTATAATGAGAACGACTGTGATGCGGTGGGGTCGTTAATAACGCTGCCCACTTCTCAAACACCAGTTGCGGCCGTCTGAAAAAGTTTCAGACGGCCTCTTCAGTCGTCAAAGACAGCCGGTTAAGCCAAAGCTTCCTTAATGATATCTTTTACTGTCGTTGCGTTATTAGGGACAACACGGACACGTTGCGGCAGGTTTTCCAAGCCTTCCAATGCAGCCGGGCGGGGAATGGAAACTTCGCCGACCGCTTCATGGATGGTGGCTTCAAATTTGGCAGCCAATGCGGTTTCGAGGCAGACGATGGTTTCGCCGGCTTCGCGTACTTCACGCGCTACTTTGATGCCATCGGCTGTATGCGGATCAATCAATTCACGGTCTTGTTCGTAAACCTGTTTGATGGTGGCAAGGCGGTTGGCATGAGTCGATTTGCCGGAAACAAAGCCATATTGTTGATGGACTTTGTTTAAGACAAATTCCAAATTGAAACCTTTGCCGGAGCTTACTTCAGCCCATAAGGTTTTGATTTCGTCTGCATCGCGGTCCATCAGGTCAAACACAAAACGCTCGAAGTTGGAGGCTTTGGAAATATCCATAGACGGGCTGGAAGTGACATGGGTATGTTCGCTATTGCGTGGGCGGTATGCACCGGTTTTGAAAAATTCGTCCAATACGTCGTTTTCATTGGTGGCAACAATCAAGCAGTGGATAGGCAGACCCATTTGGCGGGCGATATGGCCGGCGCAGACATTGCCGAAGTTGCCGCTTGGCACGCAGAAGCTGACTTTTTCATCATTACTCGAAGTGGCATTGAAATAACCGGCAAAGTAGTACACGACTTGAGCGACGATGCGGCCCCAGTTGATGGAGTTGACTGTGCCGATGTGGTATTTGGCTTTGAATTCGGCATCGTTTTGTACGGCTTTGACGATGTCTTGGCAGTCGTCAAACATGCCTTCAACGGCGATGTTGTGGATGTTGGCATCTTGCAGGCTGAACATTTGCGCACGTTGGAATGCGCTCATTTTGCCTTCCGGAGACAGCATGAAGACATTGACGCCTTTTTTACCGCGCAGGGCATATTCGGCGGCAGATCCGGTATCGCCGCTGGTAGCGCCCAAGATATTGAGTTCTTTGCCTTCTTTGTTCAATACATATTCAAACGCATTGCCCAAGAATTGCATGGCCATGTCTTTGAATGCCAAAGTAGGACCATTGGACAGGGCTTGGATTTTGATGCCGTCTGAAAGTGTGCGTACTGGAGTAATGGCTTTGGTGCCGAATACTTCTTCGGTGTAGGTGCGGTTGATGATGTCGCGTAAATCATTAGCAGGGATGTCGGTGGCAAACAGGCTCATGACTTCAAACGCCAGCTCAGGATAGCTGAGTGTGCGCCATTGGTCTAAGGTAGCACGGTCGATTTGAGGGTATTGCTCAGGCAGCATCAAACCGCCGTCAGGAGCCAAACCCATCAATAAAACTTCGCTGAATTGCTTGCGTGCGGTTGCACCGCGGGTGCTGATGTATTTCATGATTTCTTCTCTATAAAAACAAAAATATTGCTGGTCAAAACAGGAAACCCGCCTGAGGACCATCCCGCAAACCGCCCTATCCCGACCTTAATCCACTATAAACTTTCAGACAACCTTGATACACAGAGGTCGTCTGAAAAACATTATCTATACAAACGCTTGAAACAAGCATTGACGGTTTTCATCGTTACCGACGCAATCGCCCGATCACGCGAAGAAGGATTCAAAACATCCATCAACTCTTGCGCGGACACCTGATTCGGCGCCTCCTCGCTCGCGCAGCCGCAGATTTTATCTTCCCACTCGCGCTGCTTGTCTGCGCTCATCGTCAGCGCGATCAAACGCCACTCATTGCGCTTGTTCAATTCCGAACGGCATTGATGATCGACCGCCATTTTCACCACGCTGCCGCCGATACCCGTACCGCCGCCTAAACCGCCGAACGCCGAGTCAGAATCATAAGCGCAACCGCCCAACAACGCCGCTACAGAAGCAACGGCAACAATCTTTTTCATATTCATAGCCATCCTTTGCCGCAAGGTCGTCTGAAACGCCCCGCAAAGTCTTTAAACAAACGCGTATTATACCGTAAGCGGTGTGAGATGGGGGGATTAGAGAGAGTGAGGTATAATTCAACATTTATTCAAAAATAAGGCATTTCTAGACATGAATCATTTTAAGAAGAGCAAACAAAAGCTGCTTAGGATATTACTGCTCTCTGAGCCAAATGAATCGGGTTTACGATCATGGCTGACCACTGTCATTAGCCTATTAAGCAAATCAATTCCATCCCTAGCTGCACTTGGATTGATACTGGGAAGTATTTTGACTTATCGCTATTTAATTTTTATCGGGTATTCTAGTATTTTTCCAGAGACAATAGCTTCTGCATCCAGCTTAACGACTATCATATTTGTTTTTGCTTTGATTCTCTTAATCTTTGCTGTCCCATTTCTATCCCCATACACATTTATATTTATTTCCAAAGATTTTCAAGCACAAGGGATTAAAGTTAAGAACTTATTCCCATCTCTACTTGCTTCGACTTTAAGCTTTCCAATATTAGTAATATATTTACTTCTTTCTGATTATGAAAAGATAAACATACCACTAGAACCAATAATTGGATTATGCTTCTTATTTACAATAATTTTACCATATTTTATCTACATTATACAGGATAAAGTCAATTTTCTACCTAAAATAATATAC
>NZ_JBQCXF010000123.1:0-7824 GCF_051956635.1 Neisseria sp. P0022.S010
ATAGCGTTTGCTTTGCCAAGTGGAATGGAACGACAGGGCAAGTGCCAAAAACATCATGGCCGCGGTCAGCAGATAGCCTGAGGAAAGGGAGAGTAAAACCCAGCCGCCGCACAACAGCAAAATGGCAATAATGACGCGGCGGCGTGCCAGTGAAAAGCCGCACAGAATCAATCCAAATGCGGCAAAGGCGGCCGATATGGGATTGAGGAAGTGGGCGATGGGCAGCAAACCGATACTGCCGATAAGGATTAAGACAACGCTGCGGCCGTGGTGTCTGCCAAGAAAGTTGAAACCGGCAAAACCGCAGGCGGTCAGTCCGACGGCGGTGAATACCACGCCGGCAAAACGCGCGGCATCATAGGCATCGGCCGCCCAAGGCGAAAACAGGGTTTGGAATGCGGTTGCCGCCCACAAAAAAGCCGGGGAGATGGTGAAGTCGGGTTGGCCGAAGATTTGTGCAACCAGCAGGCTGCCGCCGTTTTTCATGGATTCGGAGGCGGTAAAGAGGGAGGGTTCGGCAGGGTTCCACAAGTCATGCGAGAACACGCCCGGCCACAGCCAGGCAAAGGCCATCAGCAGCAGAAGCCACGGTTTTTCATGGGTTTTTTGGGGGCGGCGCGGATCGGGCGGTGTGTAAGTCAGCATGGAAGGTCAAAAAACGGTTGGTTTGAATGGCAATGGTACAGGGTTTGACGGGTTTGCGCGATATGCCGGACTGGAGGGCTTTGTAAAATAATGCTTACGGCTCGTTTTTATCGGGTGTTTGAAGGATGTTTATCCGATATGGCGAGGCCGTCTGAAAGAAAGGTTTCAGACGGCCTGAATGCAAAAAAGACTGCAGGAAGCAGTCTTTTTGACAAAGCGGCAATTAGCGTTTGAACAGGTTGCCGAATTTGTTGTTGAATTTGTCCACGCGACCGGTAGTGTCGACGATTTTTTGAGTACCGGTGTAGAAAGGGTGGCACAGAGAGCAAACCTCAACGTTGAAGCTGTCTTTTTCCATTGCGGATTTGGTTACGAATTTGTTGCCGCAAGAGCAGGTAACGTTGATTTCGTGGTAGTTCGGGTGAATACCTTGTTTCATTTGATTTCCTTTCGATTAAGCGGGCACAGGGGTTTTGCCTGTACTTCAGTTAAGCGTGGGATTTTCGCTATTTTTGGCTGTTTCGTCAAGCGGATATTTTGCATAGCGGGCAGTTTCGCAACAGGCGAGAACAGTTTAGAATAGAGTTTCAAACCAAATACTGTGTAATCGGGCTGTAATTCAACTGAAAAGAGGATGTAAAACCTCTTCTAGATGTGAAACTTTAAGAAAAATAATAGTCTGATTAATATTTACGCTTTTACGAACAGGAGACGGAATCCATGCAAAAAAGGATATTGACGCGTATTTTGCGTGTCTGGGGAGGAATGTTGCCTCCGTCTTATTGCAAACCCTTCGGCCGGATTGCGCAAAAATTCCGCGCCGCTTTGGCTGCGTGCATTTCCCCAAACATCGGCAAAAACGTCAATATCGAAAAAGGCGGATATGTTTTTCCGGATACGGTAATCGGCGACAATTCGGGTATCGGCGTCAATTGCGAAATCTGCCACGGCCTGACCCTCGGCAAGAACGTGATGATGGGGCCGGAATGCCTGTTTTATTCGACCAACCACAAATTCAACCCTGAAACCCGCCGCTTTGAAGGCTATACGGACATTCGCCCGATTGTGATTGAAGATGATGTTTGGATCGGCCGGCGTGCGATTATCATGGGCGGCGTTACCATCGGCAAGGGCGCGGTAATCGGCGCAGGTTCGGTGGTTACCAAAGATGTGCCGCCTTATTGCGTGGCTGCGGGCAATCCTGCGGTTGTGAAGAAAAAGCTGTTGGATGAGCAAGAGCTTGCAGCAGAATAGCGTGAATGAAACCATAAACAAAAGGCCGTCTGAAAGATTTCAGACGGCCTTTTTTCAATAGTGCTTAAGCGGCAATTTTTTCGCATTCTTTAATGCAAGCCAAGCAAGATTCGTAGCAGGCTTTGCACTCGGCGTGGTGGCCGGCGTGTTCTTTGCAGGCGGCGGAACATTGTTTGCAGGCTTCGATGCACACTTTTGCCAAAGACGGGGTTAGGCGTGAATTTTGGGCGGCGAGGTTTTGCAAGGTGCCGCACAGTGCCAGCATTTGATTGACGCCGGCTGCGCAGTCTTTCATGGAGGTATCGCCTTCGCTCAACAGGGCGATGCAGTGCGCCAGACAGATTTGGCCAGCTTCAACGCAATGTGCGGCCGCTTTGCGCGCAGCTTCGTAGGCACGCGGTGCAGAATGCGCGTGACCAGCATGGTGTGCATGGCCTGCATGGTCGTGAGCACGGGCAAAAGAAGCGGCGGCGGTGAGGGAGACGGCAGCAGCGCTGCCGATAAATTGACGACGGTTCATAAGATAGAGTCCTTTTTGCTTTGTAGAAATATCGGACGAATTATTTCATCCATTATTAAAAGGTTATCATGTTATTTGTTTTTAAACAACAGGCCGTCTGAAGGTATCGATAATACGTTCAGACGGCCTGTTGTTAGGTATGATATTTGTTTAAATCAATCACAAATCGGATAGCTGAAATACGGCCAAGTGACTTTTTGCCGAGAAAATAGTCGGTTTATTCCGCCAACAATTCTTCCGGTTTGACTTTCTCGCCATACACGGGCAAGAGGGTTTTTTCATAGGCGGCTTTCAGACGGCCGTCTTTTTTCATGGCGGCAATTTCGCCGTTGACCCAGTTCAGGAGGTCGGTGTTGCCTTTTTGAACAGCTGGGGCGATGAATTCGGCAGGGCCGAGGTTGCCGATGGCGACTTCAAAATTCGGGTTTTCTTTTGCCCATGCCCACAGCAGGGCGTTGTCATGGGCGAGTGCTACGCCACGACCGTCTTTCAGTGCGTCGAAGGTTTCGGTATTTTGGTCAAATTTCAGCAGTTTGACTTCAGGATGGCTTTTGGTGAAGAAGGCGTCGGCGGTGGTGCCTTTGTTGACCAGCAGGGTTTGGTCTTTCAATTGCGCAACGTCGGTAATCGGTTTGTCTTTTGGGGAAACCACGCCCAAGGCCACTTTCATGTAAGGATCGGCGAAATCGACGGCTTCGGCGCGTTCGGGTGTTTTGGTGAAGTTGGCGAGGATGAGGTCGACTTTGCCGGAACGGACGTATTCGACACGGTTTGCGGCCTCGGTCAGGACGAATTCGACTTTGTCGGGGCTGCCGAGCAGGTCTTTGGCCAGGTCTTTGGCGATTTCAACGTCAAAGCCTTGGTTTTTGCCGTTGGCGTCAACATAGCCGAACGGAGGCTTGTCGCCGAATACGCCGATACGGATGACGCCTTTTTCTTTGATGGAGGCAACGGTTGCCGCGCCGCTGCTTTGTGAAGATTGGGCATCGCCGGAGCCGCCTCCGCAAGCAGTCAGGCCGACGGCGATGGCGGCAGAGGCGAGGAGGGCTTTGAATTTGGCATTCAATTGCATGAGTGTTTCCTTTTCAAATGTTTGGTTGAAAGTGGGGGCCGTCTGAAAAAGGGTTCGGACGGCCTGAAAATAAAATCAGTAGTTCATGCCTGCCAAGAATTGGCGGGCGCGTTCGCTTTTGGGGGCGGAGAAGAAGGTTTCGGGGTCGGTCGATTCGACGATGCCGCCTTTGTCCATGAAGACGATGCGGTCGGCAACTTTACGGGCAAACCCCATTTCATGGGTTACGATGAGCATGCTCATGCCTTCGCGGGCGAGTTCTAAAACCACTTCCAAGACCTCGCGCACCATTTCGGGGTCGAGTGCGGCGGTGATTTCGTCCAGCAGGATGACTTCCGGATTCAGGCACAGGGCGCGGACAATGGCGATGCGTTGTTTCTGGCCGCCGGAGAGTTCGCGCGGATAGGCGTTTTTGCGGTCGAGCAGGCCGACGCGTTCCAACAGTTTGTCGGCTTGTGCCTCTGCTTCGGCACGGTTGCGGTTTTGTACTTTCACCGGGCCTAAGAGGATGTTTTCGATGACGGTCATGTGGGCAAACAGTTCATAGCTTTGAAAAACCATGCCGACTTTTTGCCGGGCGGTTTGCCAGGAAACGTCTTTGCCGAATTCGCCGACCCCGTCCATCACGATGCTGCCGCCTTGGTGCGGCTCCAAACCGTTGACGCAGCGCAGGAGGGTGGATTTGCCGCAGCCGGACGGACCCAGCAGTACGATGACTTCGCCTTTTTCCAAGTCCAAGTCTAAGGATTGAATGGCGGTTACGTTGCCGTATTGTTTGTGCAGGTTGCGGATGCTCAGTAAAGCCATGTCAGTGTTCCCATTTTTGTTCAAGTTTTGCCGCCAGCAGCGACAGCGGCCAGCAACAGAAGAAATACAGCATAAAAATCAGGCCGTAAACCCAAAATGAAGCATTGGGTTGCGTCAGCAGCGAGTTTTCGATGATTTGCTGGCCGACTTTGACGACTTCGATGACGCCGATAAGGGAGGCGAGCGAGCTGGTTTTGATCATGCGCGTAAACAGATTGACGGCGCCGGGCAATACGCGGCGGATGCTTTGCGGCAGCTCGATGTAGCGGAATACCTGCCCGCGGCTCAAGCCGAGTGCCAGGCCTGATTCGACCTGGTGTTTTTCAATCGATTCCAATGCGCCGCGGACCAAATCGCCCATTTCGGCGATGCCCCACATGGTAAATACCCAGACACAAACCCAAAATCCGTCGATGTGGATGCCTGTCCAGACAGATAGGCCGAAATACAGGCCGAACAGCCACACCAAAATCGGCACGATTCGGATGGTTTCGAGATAAAACCGTCCGATAAAGCGGATGAGCCGGTTGCGCGAACGTAAAACCAAGCCGAACAGCGTACCCAATACGCAGGAGGCGGCAACGGAGGCCAGGGAAATCTGCGCCGTCAACAACAGGCCTTCGCCCAAGCGTGCCGCGTTTTGTCCTTCAAACAGCCAGTCAAACACCATATTTTGCACTCCGTACGCGGTTTTCTGCCCAGCGCGCCAGAAGCGAAACGGGCAGAAGGATGATCAGGTAGCTGGCAAACAGCAGGAACAAGGCTTCGTTGGTTTTGTAGTCCATGCCGATGATGTCTTTGGTAACGAACAGCAATTCCGCAATGCCGACCGCGCTGACGATAGATGTTTCTTTCATCAAAAACAATACGTTTGCGCCGATGGCGGGAACGGCGACCGCCCATGCCTGAGGCAATTCGACATAGCGGAACACTTGAAAGCGGCTCAAACCGATGGCCTTGCCCGCTTCGATCTGCCCTTTGGGGACGGCCAGAATACCGGCACGAATGGCTTCCGCCATGTAGCTTGCGCCCAAGAAAACCAGTGCGATCACGCCGCAGGTGAAACCGTCCCATTTAATACCCATTTTCGGCAGGCCGTAATACAGGAAAAACAATTGGATCAGCAGGGGCGTATTGCGCGACAGCTCGATATAGGCGCGTGCCAATGCGTAGAAGGGGCGGATGCGGTATGCCGTAACCACGGCAACGGGCAGGCCGAACAGCAACGACAAAACGACACCATATACCGACAATTCCAGTGTCAGCTTTGCCGCATCGACGAATTTGGGGATGGCATCGATCAGATAAGACCAGTTCATCAGAGTCAGACAATCAGCATGATAAAGGCAGTATTTTAACGGGTTTGTAAGGGAGTGTTAAATAATGGATAGGAATATCGATTGTGGATAAAACACAAAAAATGGAATAAGGCAAAGGCCGTCT
The DNA here is from genome assembly GCF_051956635.1 of Neisseria sp. P0022.S010. NCBI lineage: Bacteria > Pseudomonadati > Pseudomonadota > Betaproteobacteria > Neisseriales > Neisseriaceae > Neisseria > Neisseria sp. P0022.S010. The sequence continues at coordinate 5,742 of NZ_JBQCXF010000123.1, forward strand.
GAAACGTTTCAGACGGCCTTGAAATGCCAAGGTTTCCGCGTCAGGCGGCAGCCGCTTTCCGTTCATGAATCAGTAAATTCAACAGGGCGGCCGCGCCTGCCAAGACTGCGTCGGCGTACCACATCCAGCCGTAATCGTTGAAGCGCGTGATGACGATGCCGCCGATGTACGAACCCAAAAAGCCGCCGATTTGGTGGCTCAACATGGTCAACCCGAAGAGGGTGGACAAGTAGCGCGTGCCGAAAAGTTTGCCGGTAATGGCGGCGGTGGGGGCGACGGTTGCCAGCCAAGTGAAACCGAGTCCGGCGGCGAAAAGATAGAAGTTCAAATCGGTTTTAGGTGCGGCCAGATAAATCAATATCATGGCGACACGCGAAGCATATAAACCGAAGAGGACGTATTTGCCCAAAAATCTGCCGGTACACCAGCCTGAAAAAATACAGCCGGCAATGTTTGCCAAACCAATAATGGCAATGGAGGTCGAAGCGACCGTAGCAGGGAGGCCGCAAAGTGAAATTTCGGTCGGCAGGTGGGTAACCAAAAAGGCGATGTGGAAACCGCAGGTAAAGAAACCCAAATGCAGCAAGATATAGCTGCGGTTGGCGAAAGCCTTGCAGACGGCCTGCTTCAGGGTTTGGCCGCCGTCATCGGTATGGACGGTATGAGCAGCATGTTTGCCGCCGGCCAACCACCAAGAAATCGGCAAAATCAAGATGGCAATGACTGCCCAGACATAAAATGTCCCCGTCCAGCCGACGTGGGGCAGGGCAATCAAACCTTGAACCAGCGGCGCGAACAAAAATTGCCCTGCGGACCCGCCTGCATTGACCAGGCCGGAAGCCAAGCCACGCCGATGAGGCGGCGTTTTGGCGGCGACCTGTCCCATAATGATGGAAAATCCGCCCGAACCCGTACCGAATGCCAACAATAAACCGATACCCAGCATCAGCCCCCAATAAGTTGGCATTTGCGGCACCATCAGACAGGCGGCAATCAACAGAACTGTACCGCCGGCTAAAACCTTAAACGCGCCGAAACGGTCGGCCAACGCGCCCGACAAGGGTTGCGATATGCCCCACATCAATTGGAAAACGGCAATAATCAGGCTGAACTGGGTCATGCTCAACTCGGTCGAGTTGACGACGGGCAGGACAAAAAGCCCTAAAGTCATCCTCATGCCGATGGTAATCAGCAGGATGGAGGCGGCAGCGGCAATCAGCAGCCATAAATTGGGTAATTTGGCAGAAGAATCGGTCATGATGTTTGAGTGTGTAAGGGGCGGGGAATAAAAGCTATTCCTGCCACTATATTATTTATTTGATTTCTCGGCGGGCCGATATATAAACGCGCGATTCTAGCATTGGGCAAGAAACGGCATAAATAACCGTTGGTTCTTTGGATATGGTAAAAAGTGATATGGCTTGAGGATGAGTAGAGAATGAAGCGGCCAAATATTCTTCGTTTGGCTCTGACGGAGCAAGCAAATTGCCGTTGAATTTTCGTTTGAGAAGAAAGGCCATCTGAAAAGTTTCAGACGGCCTTTGTTTGACTGACTTACATCAGATGATTTCCAGAATGAAATACTGACGCAGTTTTTCGTACACATTATTTTGTACGTTGATACAACCATTGGTTATGATGCGGTCGGCCACATTGGGAGAAGCGATGCGTTCCATGCGCCTTTCCTGCGGCTTGAGCGTCCATACCCGGTGTAACGCAAACAGAAAGTCATTTTCTTCTTTGAAGCCGATAACCTCGCCACCGTAACCCGGTTTGCTGGTCATCATCGGTGTCATATTGAATTTGCCTTTCGGCGTGGTCTTGCCGATTAATACCGGATGGCACTGACCGTCATCGGCAAAGCAAAGCTCCGCCTTGGCTGTATTGACCACGACTTTTTTGCGTTGGATATAGTCACTGACAGCATCGGCAGCGGCCAAAGAGTTCAAGCCTGCTGCCAAGGCTATACCCAATAGGATCCGTTTCAAATTTGTCCTTATTGACGGATGCGTTTAGGAGCTTCTTTAATGATCTCGCGGATGATCACTTGAGGCTCTTGTTTAGGTGTAGGTGCTGGAGGAGG
>NZ_JBQCXF010000124.1:0-7803 GCF_051956635.1 Neisseria sp. P0022.S010
TTTTAGGCATGCCCATGCGAATAAAATGCTGCCGAATTTGTGCATTTTGAACTGTTTCCATAATAATTCTCCTATTAATTGTTTGAGTAAATTTTTAATTTTAATTGGTGATCAAATAATTTTTTTTATATTTAATATAAGATATTTCCTTGCTACATCTCATATTTTCTTGGTTATCATGCATAAAGTCTAGAGATACACTATCATTAATAGACAATCTTGCATGAAAATTCTTAATATGACCGTTGTTGTCAATAGCCTCTAATGATTTTTCTAAGTTGTCAATAGCCTTTAATGATTTTTCAAAACTTACAGCAGAATCAGAACAAAATATCGGTCTAAACATTAAATGCCAACCAATTCTTGGCAGGGGCAAATCCTCGGGATAACGGTTGTCAGGAAACAGCGAACGGTAATGCTTTAAATAATCAGGCGTTGCTTCGATTTCTAAAAAAGTACTGCCGTCGTAGTCGGTCTGATGCACTACCGTAAAGCCGTCGGTCGGCCGTTTTAGCTTACGCCGCCTGTGTTTGAGCCATGTCTGCCGCTCTGCCTTGTCTTTCCATCTGAGTACCGCCTGTTTTTCTCCGTCAGGCCGCAAACGGCCGGAAAGCCGCAGATAGCGCCGGTACACGGGAATCTGCCACTTTTTCGCTAAGTCTTCAGGCGGCATATCAAGCAAACAGGCACTATGCAGCGTGCCGGCCATCTGTCTGAACAAATTCTCGAAGCTCTCTACAGGATAAAGCTGCCCGCAGCCCGTTGCGTCATCTGCATATGCTTGAGAAACAGAGACCGTCTGAATGCCGCTATCGGCGTGAGACAAAATGGGCAGCAACATGGCCGGCCACAGCAAAGCAGCTAAAAATTTCACACTCATCTCCTTCTTGATAGAAATTATTACTTGCATTGATATTATTTCCAATATTTTTTCACTGCAAGCACATTTGCACGCTAATTGAGACCTTTGCAAAATTCCCCAAAATCCCCTAAATTCCCACCAAGACATTTAGGGGATTTTTCATGAGTACCTTCTTTCAGCAAACCGCCCAAGCCATGATTGCCAAACACATCGACCGTTTCCCACTAATGATAGAAAAAGGTCGTCTGAAAACCGCTTTTCCGTTTTCAGACGACCTTTGTTCTTTGCTTTGTTCAAGCGGGTTACGCCGTTTTCTTTTCGCGTATCGGCAGGTTCAGCAAAGCCGCCGTCCCCGCCAACACCGCGTCGGCATACCACATCCAGCCGTAATCGTTGAATTGATAAATCACGATGCCGCCGATATACGAGCCTAAAAAACCGCCGATTTGGTGGCTCAACATCGTCAGTCCGAACAGCGTCGCCAGATAGCGCGTGCCGAACAGCTTGCCTGTAATCGCAGCGGTTGGAGCGACGGTGGCGAGCCAAGTGAAGCCCAGCGCGGCGGCGAAAATGTAGAAATTGACGTCGGTTCTTGGGGCGGCAAGGTATATCAGCACCATCGCCACGCGCGAGGCGTAGAGTCCGAACAGAACGTATTTGCCCAAAAACCGCCCCGTACACCAGCCCGAAAAAATGCAGCCTGCGATGTTCGCCAAGCCGATAATCGCAATCGAAGTCGAAGCGACCGAAGCGGGCAGGCCGCAGAGCGCGATTTCGTTGGGCAGGTGGGTTACCAAAAACGCAATGTGGAAACCGCAGGTAAAAAAGCCCAAGTGGAGCAGGATGTAGCTTCGGTCTTTAAACGCGGTTTTGACCGCCTGCCCCAGCGTTTGCCCGTTTTCAGACGACGTGTGGTGCGTGGCGACAGCGTTTTTGCCGCCCGCCAGCCACCACGAAATCGGCAGGATCAAAAGTGCGATGCCGCTCCAAACGTAAAACGCTCCCGTCCAGCCGACAGCGGGCGATATCAACAAACCCTGCACCAGCGGCGCAAACAGAAACTGCCCCGCCGAACCGCCCGCGTTGACCAGCCCCGAAGCCAAACCGCGTTTGTGCGGCGGTACTTTCGCCGCGACCTGCCCCATGATGATGGAGAAACCGCCCGAGCCCGTTCCGAATGCAAAAAGCAGCCCGATTGCCAGCATCAGCCCCCAATAAGTCGGCATCTGCGGCACCATCAGGCAGGCGCAAGCCAACAGCAGCGCGCCGCCGCCCAAAACCTTAAACGCGCCAAAGCGGTCGGCAAGCGCGCCGGAAAGCGGCTGGGACACGCCCCACATCAACTGGAAAACGGCAATAATCAGGCTGAACTCTTGGATACTCAGCTCGGTAGAGTCGACAACGGGACGGACAAACAGTCCCATAGTCATGCGCATACCGATGGTAATCAGCAGGATGGCGGCGGCAGCGGCGGTCACCAGCCAAAGGTCAGGGGATTTTTGCTGTGTGTGTGTCATGGTTATGATTTGTTTCTATTGGAAAATGCCGTTCAATCAAACGGCAAAACGACGGATTTTAGCAAACGGGCTGACGCAGGCTAAATAACTCCTGATGCTTTGGATATAGCCAAAACCTCTATCCGCGCCGTTTTTCAATTTCTTTCTATCTGAAAGGTAGGGCATGGGATATGGGCAGAAAATACGGCGCATAAAAAACAGCAAAGGTCGTCTGAAAACCCGAAATCCGATTTTCAGACGACCTTTGTGTTTCTGCGTCCTGCGTTAGAACGATTTGACCAGCGACAGACCGACTTCGTTTTGCTTGTAGCTGTACAGCCAGTCGGTGTTGCCGTGGACGCGGCGGTGTTTGTAGCTGAGGACGGGTTTGAGGCCGGCGAATTTCCAGCGGTCCGCGCCTATGCTGAGGCGGTAGGTTTGCTCTTTGTCGCGGCGGCGTTGTTCGAGTACGGCGTTTTCTTCGCGGTGGCTGCGGATGCCGAAGGTGGCGGAGGCGGAGGCATCGAAGCCGGCTTCAAACATTTTTGCCGCGCCCAGCCGTGCGGAGATGAGGCGGTAGCTGTCCACCGGTTCTTTGGCTTTGCGCTGCTACCAGTCTATGCCGCCGTAGAGCATGAGGTCGTTGCGCGGGAAGTAGGACAGGGTGTTGTAAACGGAGAAGAGGCTGCCGTCGAGCAGGCGGGTTTTGTCGGAATAGGAGAGGTGTTTCCACTCGGCTTCGGTGTTCCACGTCCAGTTGCCTTTGTCGAGGTTCCACTCGCTGCGCACGCCGTAGGCGCGGTTGAGGGTTTTGCCGCCGCTGCCGTTCCATTCGACAAGCGGGGCGAGGGCGAAGGTGTGGCGGTGGTTTTCAAACTGGTAGCCTGCGCTGAGGTTGAGCGTGTGTTCGTTGAAGTCTTTATGGTCGCGGTAGAAGCGGCCGTAGCCGAGCGTGCGGGTGGCGATACCGTGGTGTCCTTTAATCTGCCAGCGGCGGACGGCGGCGGCTTCGTATTTGATGCCGTTGGCGGAAATGGGCTGGTCGCCTGAAAATTCTTCCCAACATTCGCCGTCAATTTCGGTTTTACACCATACTTTGCCGCTGGCTTCGTTGATGTTGCTGTTGTGGACGGCGCCGACGGAAAGGCTGCCCTGCCAGCTTTGGCGTTGGTTTAGAGAGTCGCGGAAATGGCCGATGTTTTCTTTGACAGCTTCGGGCAGGTCTTCGTTTTGAAGGTGTGCAAATTCAGAAGAGGCTTCGCGGTTCAGACGGCCTTCAAAAAGCAGGCGTGCGTAATCAAGCCGTCCGCGTGTGAAGTCGGGATGACGTTGCAACAAGGTTTCGTATTCTTGTTTGGCTACTTTCCACTTGCCTTCCCCTCGAGCCAACGAGGCGCGGGCAAACGAAGCGATATCGGGATCGTATTCGCTTTGCTGGGTATAACGCTCCAGCAGCGGGCGAACGGTTTGCCAATCGCTGCGGTTGACGGCGTTAAACAGTCCCTCGCCTTGGTCGGTTTCGGAATCGCTCTCGGCTGTCTGCCCGGTATATGGAGCAGAAATATCAAGATGATATTCACGCACTTTTTGTTCCTGCTCCTGCATGGTTTGGCGGGTATCCTGCCACAGGCGTTGTACGGTGCGGTCGTCTGAAAAGTCAGAACGCGGCGCGGCCAGGACGGGGGCGGAAAGAAGCAGAATCAGGCAGGCAGACGGTTTATACATGGTGTCGGCTTTCCGGTCGCAAGTTTCAGACGACCTTGAGAAATTTGGAGGCAAGTGTTTAAAAAAGCCTGCGGATGGCAGGCTTTATTTTACTTAAAGACGGATTTTAGCGTTTTACGCCGCCGTATGCCGTATCCAGATTGCGGTCGGTCTTAAATTTGGCAACACCAGCCAACGCGCTTGCACCGTTGCCGAAGAAGTGGCCTTCGGTTGTACCGAAGTGGCCGTTGGCGCGGGCGTAGCCTTCAAATGATGCGCTAGACGGTTTGATGCGGGAATGAATATCCAGCTGCATGGCGTTGTTTTTCATAGAACCGGTCAAGACTTTTTGACCGAAGTCGGCACGCAATGTACCAGTCAGAGGATTATTGCCGGTGTAGTTGTTGATACCTTTAACTGCGTAGTTGGCTACACCGGATACAGGCATAGAGGTAGCGCGTTTGTCGCCGGAGTAGTAAACGCCGCGGTTGGTGCCTTTAGCGTATTCTTTGCCAACCCACTCGCCGTAATATACTTCCGAACCGCCGCTCTTAATGGTATCAAATGCATAACGGCCGAGATTTTGACGGGTGTATGCGTCGTTAACCTGTACGGTTTTCACGCCGTTGCGGTCTGCTTTTGCCGGAATGCGGTTTACGTTGGTGTAATACACTCCTGAACGGTAGGCTGCATTTTTCATCACTTTTTCGCCTTCGGCTTCAGATGCAGGCTTACCCCATTTTTTGCCGTATTTGTGATTTTTGTAGCCATACTCGAATGGGTTATAGGCATTATTAGCGGCAAATGCGCCTGCGCTGAACACAACAGCCAAAACAGCAGCGGTGTTTTTTTGCAGATTCAGTTTCATTGAACACTCCTTGAGGTAAGACGATGGTGGGGAAAATTATGTTTCGTTGTGAGTAGAACATATCGTTATGTGAGGAGGTATTTTTGTTCTACAAAACATTTTATAGGGGAAGTGTTAGCACAGAATTAGCAAATATCCTAAAAATCTCCAATAAGGCGAAAATATTTATTTTTAATTCGATACGACCTGTATCACCTGCCCCAAAACGGCAAAGAATATATTGAAACTGCCTGCCCGATACACCATAATGACCCTATAAATACCCGAAAAAAAGGTTAACGCCATGTGCCAACTGCTCGGCATGAATTGCAACACTCCCACAGACATCATGTTTTCTTTTGAAGGCTTCCGCCGCCGTGGCGGCATTACCGATCACCACGCCGACGGCTTCGGTATCGGCTTTTTCGAAGGCAAAGGCGTGCGCTTGTTTCACGACGACAAGCCCAGCGCCAACTCGCCTGTTGCCGACTTGGTACGCGCCTATCAGATCAAATCTGAAAACGTGGTCGCCCATATCCGCAAGGCCTCACAAGGCCAGACCTCATTGGCGAACACTCATCCCTTCATGCGCGAGATGTGGGGTGAATATTGGCTGTTTGCACACAACGGCCATTTGATTGATTTTTTTCCCGAGCAGGAAAAGTTTTACCACGCGGTCGGCACGACCGATTCCGAACGCGCGTTCTGCTTTATCCTCAACCGCCTGCGCAGTCGCTTTGCCACCAAACCCGAACCTGAAGTTTTGTTTGACGCCATTGCCGGCCTGACCCATGAAATCCGCCGCCACGGTTTGTTCAACTTTGTGATGTCCAACGGCGACTGCCTGTTTGCCCATGCCAGTACCTTGCTGCACTACATCGTGCGCAAAGCCCCGTTTGGCAAAGCACGCCTGCTGGACGACGACGTGATGGTCGATTTTTCCAAAGTGACCACGCCAAACGATAAGGTCTCCGTCATCGCCACCCTGCCCCTGACGCGCGATGAAACTTGGTCGCAGTTGGCAGTCAATGAATTGGTGATGTTTCAAGACGGCGATATCGTCCGCAGCGACCGCCCCGAAAATCCGGTTTATATGAGTGCGGAAGAAGGTTTGGAAATCGCCCGCGCCGTCGGCGTATCGGTTTAACGGTTGATTGACTGAAAAACTCAAGGCCGTCTGAAAAGCTCAACTTCACTCAAGTTGCCCTTTCAGACGGCCTTTTTATACTTAATCCAGCGAAAAAGCCTTTACTATACGAAAATAGCGCAATCCGCTACAATAATAGGCCACAAACAATAAATTCAATTGCTTAGCGACCTTGCCGAGCGTATGACAAGGAAACCCGATGAAGTGCCCGTTTTGCCAACACCCCAACACACAAGTAACCGACTCGCGATGGCTGGAAGACACCAACAGCATCCGTCGCCGTCGCAAATGCTTGGAATGCGGACAACGCTTCAGCACCTTTGAAACCGTTGAAATGCGGATGCCGCAAGTCATCAAATCCGACGGCACACGGGTTCCCTTCAATCCGCACAAACTGCAGACCAGCCTTGAGCGCGCGCTGCACAAACGCCCTGTTACGCAAGAACAAATCGATGAAACCGTTGCCCTTATCGAGCAACGCCTCTACCGTTTGGGCAAAAAAGAAGTCGCTTCGCACATCGTCGGCGAAATGGCAATGGAAGAGCTGGCAAAAATCGATCAAGTCGCTTATGTCCGCTTCGCGTCTGTCTATAAAAGCTTTAAAGACGTTTCCGAATTCACCCAAGTCATTGCCGAATGTAAAGCCAAATAAGGCCGTCTGAAACCATGTTTTCCGCACTTGATACCCAAATGATGCAAACCGCCCTCGAGCTGGCCAAGCTTGGGCGGTTTTCTACTTCCCCCAATCCCCGCGTCGGCTGCGTAATTGCACACGGTGCCCAAATCGTCGGACAAGGTTTCCACGTCAAAGCAGGCGAACCGCACGCTGAAGTTCATGCGTTGAGGCAGGCCGGAGCGGCGGCAAAAGGCGCAACCGCCTATGTCACGCTGGAACCTTGCAGCCATTATGGTCGCACACCGCCATGTGCCGAAGCGCTGGTTCATTCCGGCGTAACGCGCGTGGTCGCCGCCATGACTGACCCTAACCCGTTGGTCGCAGGCAAAGGCTTATCTATGCTGGAAGCCGCCGGAATACGTACCGAAAGCGGTTTGTTGGAAGCTCAGGCGCGCGAACTCAACCGCGGTTTCCTGTCGCGTATCGAACGCGGCAGACCGTTTGTCCGCCTCAAATGCGCCGCCAGTTTAGACGGCAAAACCGCCCTTTCAGACGGCCGCAGCTTTTGGATTACCGGCGAAGCAGCACGCGAAGACGTACAAATTCTCCGTGCCGAAAGTTGCGCCGTTTTGACCGGTATCGGTACCGTACTTGCCGACAACCCGAAACTCAACGTCCGCAGCTTCCCCACCCTGCGCCAACCTGCGCGTATCGTCTTGGACAGCCGACTGCAAATCCCTTTGGACTGCCACCTCGTTACTGATACCGAAAGCCCGACCGTTATCGTTACCCTTTCCTCAGACGAACAACGTTTACAGGCTCTAAGCGCATTTAAACATATCCGCATCATCAGGCCGTCTGAACACATCAACGGCCGTATCAATCTTCTTTCACTCATGCCGCAACTGGCAGAGTTTGGCTTTGGCGAAGTTCTGGTAGAAGCCGGCTCCACACTTGCTTCAGCCTTCCTGAAGGATGACTTGGTGGATGAAATCGTCCTCTACCAAGCGCCGAAACTGTTAGGCGCAGGCAAACCTCTTTTCTCCCTTTCTGAAAATCCGGCCGTCCTACTTTCAGACAGCCCTTGGCAAAGTCAATCAGTAGAAATCATTGGACAGGACATTAAATGGG
>NZ_JBQCXF010000125.1:0-7791 GCF_051956635.1 Neisseria sp. P0022.S010
AATGAATACAAATCAAATCAAACGAATATGAATGCAACAAACCGTATCCCAGTCAGCGTGCGAATTACTCAGGAAGACGCTGATTTTATTGCTGAATTAAAAATAGAAGGTGCGAATACGCCGTCTGAAAAAATCCGCGAGCTGCTCAAGCAGGCGCGTTTGGCGCATACGCAGACGCGCGATTACGGTTCCGCGCTGACGGCGCAGGAGCAGTTTTTCCAAGCGGCGAAACATGATGTATTGCACGCGGAAAAGCAGGCGGGGGCGCATTCGCATATCGTGGCGCGCTTGTTTGAACAGCTGCCCGACTTGGGCGCGACGCTCGCCGCCGACTTGCCCGAAGAAGCCGACCTCGACAGTTTGAAAAAATACGAACGCGAACTGATGTGGCGCATCGTCCGCCTGACCGACAGCATCCTGCAGCTCGCCGTAACCGGCAAAGGCGCGGCATACGACGATACCGTGCTGCAACAGCTTGAAAACACTTTGAAACTGGCGAAGATTGTGCAGCAGGCGGGCGAGGTTTGAGGCGTGAAGGAAAGGCTGAATGAAAAATGGAGTACGGCAGCGAGAAAAGTGGGCGCATGATACCCAAAATAAGCAAAACAGATTTGATTGCCGCCGTGATAATGCTCAGTGTACCACTGGTTTTAGCGGGCAGTACGATGGCACTAAGTCTGTTCCAGCCTGTACGTGAAGAAGCTGTGCGCCTGAGTGGCGATATTCAATATATTCCACCCAAACGCCCTCCCTTTGCTGCACTGGAGTATGGTGGGAAGCATTATTCCGTGAATACCGCTCGGTTTGTTGACGGGCAAGGACTCAAGTTTTTCGATAACCACCGTCCGGAAAAAATCATCAGCATTGAAGGCTTCCGCTTCTATACGCCGTTAAGCTATCGAGACACGCCACAGGGTTTGGTGATACAGCAGATAGAATATGTAGAGGATGGCAGACATCAAGTGTTGGTTGTACCGCCGGAACAATTGGCTGTTGCATTGAGAGATAAGCGGCTTGAGCCTTGGCTTGACCGCCTGGTTTGTTATGGCATGTATCTGGCTGCTTGCGGCAGTTTGTATGTGTTTTATCGAAAAGAAAAATTAAAAGGAAAATCCAAATGAGCGAAACCCTATCTCGCAGATTGGGTTGTTTAGTGAGTGGCGATTTTCATGCCTTGATTGTGCAGCAGGCGAGGAAGGTTTGAGGTCGTCTGAAATCCGCTTCCCTCTCATTCCTAAACATTCATGTCGGACATCAAAGACAGAGGCAACAAGATGGAAAAATGGATAGCAGAAGCATACGAATTATTTGCACCTTACAGCGTGCGCTTCCCGCTGAATATCTGCACTTGCAACAGCTGCTCTCCCGAAGATTTCCAACAGGCGCTACTGAAATATCCGTTACGCGAAATTCCTGCTGATATGTTGCAGGCGTATTTGGGCAGCGTGCCTTTGGACAAAGGAGCTGCGACGGCTTTAGACATGAAACATTTTCTGCCGCGTATTTTGCAGGCTTTGGTCAACGAGGAAGATGTCCGATCGCTTGATGAAACGTTGCTCGATAAGTTGCGTTGCGATTTGCCCGAATGCTGGACAAAAGAAGAAATCGATTGGTTAAAACGTTTCTCCGCCGCTTGGTTTGAATCGCAACTGACCGCGCCCCGCTATGAAGGCTGCTTGGTCGTTTGGCTGAATATGTTTCAATTCGCCGGATTGGATGTTGTCGACGAACTGTTGGCATTGTGGACGGAACAGGCGGATAAAACGGCAGCTTTACGCGAATTTGTCGATTTGTACTTAGACATTCCGTATGGCAGCAACGAGCCGGATTGGTACAAAGTCTGCTATCTGCCCGAGCATTGTCCGAATAGAACGCAATTCGCCGCCCGACTGTCGGCTTGGTTTGCCCACCCGAATACCCGTACCAGATTCAGACGAGCTTTAGAACAAGCCCTGCTGGAAGGCAAAGAAGATGAAAACGAAACATTGTCATGGGAGCAATGTTACGACTGGTTGGCACAATCGAATGCCGGCTAAACACAATATTTCTCATGATTTCATAAAGAAAGGAAAATCCAAATGAGCGAAACCCTATCCCGCAGAGTGGGCCGTCTGGTGAGCGGCGGTTTTCATGCCCTGATTGATGCGGCGGAGAACCTTGCACCTGAAGCGGTCATGAACGAGAGCATCCGCGAAATCGAGCGGGCGGTGGACGAAGTGCGTGCCGAATTAGGCAAAGTGTTGGCGCAGAAACACCTTGCCGCCAAGAAAATGGCGGACGAGAGCAACCGCCACGAAGCCATCGATGCCAACCTGCAAGCTGCCGTAGCCGCTGGGCGCGACGATCTTGCCGAGGCGGGTATCGCCGAACAAATGGACATCGAAGCGCGGCTGCCTGTTTTGGAAAACACCATCGCCGACTGCGCCGCACAGGAAAAAGAACTTGAAGGTTTTATCGCCGCCTTGCAGGCGAAAAAACGCGAGATGCAGCAGCAGTTGCAAGGCTGGTGCGCGGCGCAGCAAAGCACGGGGGCAGGCAAAGCGGCAGGCGGCAGCGACCTCAACCGCATCGCCCGTGATGCCGAAAAAAGCGGCAACACCTTTGACCGCGTGATGGGTCGTCAAAACGCGGTACATAGCAGCACCGATGCGGCGCAGTTGGCAAAATTGAAGGAATTGGAAGACTTGAGCCGCAACAACCGTATTGCCGAACGATTGGCAGCCTTAAAGGCGGGGAAATAAGATGAATTTTGTTAATAAGATTTATGAGCTTGCTGAGCAGATTGATTACCACCATAAGATGTTGAATCACCATGCTGCATGGTTGCTGTTATCAACTGTTGCAGTTTGGTCTCTTAGTGATAATCACCCCATTCCCGCAATAGTTGCTTCTATTTTAATTATGGGATTCTATGCAGTTATTATTACAAATGACTTGAAGGCAAAATATGGCGACAAATTGATTGCGGATGGATGGAAAATCCATATCAAAAAAGCCATAGAAATGCTGGAAGCAGAGATTTTGGAAGGTTGCGAAGAGTCTGAGCAGCAAAAACTCTTAGATTTACTAGAGGAGAAATGCCATAGCCGGATAAAGTTTAAAAATTTCCTTAAACATCGTCCGTTTCTAATTGCGTATGTTTTTTGGGCTTGGATGTTTTATGAAAATCTGATTGCATTTCTTCGTTATATAAAATAATCCATGTTTTCAGACGACCCTCTCTATCGGAAAGGTCGTCTGAAAAGAAAAACGCCGCGCGGAGCTTGTCCTTGCGGCGTTGGCGGAACGAATCAGTAGTCGATACGTTCGCTGATGATGCGCAAATCCGGCCATGAGAAAACGATGTCGTATTCGCGTCCGTTTTTGAAGGCTTCGGCTTTCAATACGGGGCGGCCGCGGCGGTCATCGGCTTCGATTTCGTGAACTTGGTAGCCGCGTCGTTCGAGAATCCGCATCACTTGTGCGCGTTTTTGCTCGAAAGACGGATCGCTGTAAATTTGGTGTTCGATGTAGTCGTCATCGTAATACTTGCCGTCGCGGTAACGGTAATCGTCATTACGGTCGTAATCGCGCTCATAGCGGTCGTCGTAACGACGATCATCATAGCGGTCATCGTAACGGTCATAACGCTGCTCGTAGCGGTCGGTACGATAGTTGTCATCGTAATAGTCGTAAGGATAAGGGGCGGCACAAGCGGTCAGTGCGATACTGCCTAAGAGTAATACCGGTAAGAGTTTTTTCATGTCGTATCCTTTCGGGACGTGGGGTAAGTAAAGAATATTCGGAAGCGGATTATAAATCGACGCGTTCTACGAGAATGTTCAAATCGGGATAAGACATCACGATTTTGTATTCCAAGCTGCCTTTGTAGGCCTCAAATTCCAAAACGGGTCTTGCCCAATAGAGGTCGGTGTCGGAATCGTGGACTTCGTAGCCTCTGTTATGCAGGATGGACAAAGCGCGGTCGTGGTGTTGCGCGAACGCCGGGTCTGTCTCCATGCGGTATTGGGCGTAGTCTTCGTAAAGGTCGAAACCTTCTGCTGCAAGAAAAATAGCGCAAACAGCGGCGACAGGAAGCAGCAGTTTTTTCAAAAGCGGTTTGGACGGCTTTGTATATTGCGACTGAGAATGTTTCATTTCGTTCCCTTTGCGTCTGTTGTCGGTATAGACATTTAAACACGCAGGACTTAGGGAAAAGTTAGGAGCGGTTTCAGACGACCTTTCTTTACGGTACGCACAGGTCGTCTGAAAAATAGGGGAATTTCATGATTTTTGCCATCTTGATCGGCTTGCTAACCGCCGTCTTGCTTTACTTTGTGATGTTTAAGGATTGGGACGAATTTGTCGAATGCGTCGAATTCTATTGCACCCCCGACATCATCAGCGCGCTGCGGGGGCGGTATTGGGATGACGTATGGGCGGAAACCAAAATCCTGCTGTGGCTGGGCATCAGTTTGGCGGCGGGCGCATCGGCTTATGCCTGGCTCAACTAGAGTCGGCGTTTCAAGGCGGATACCGTCTTTATTGCCGCGAACAGTAAATAATTGAAAGGAATGTCAAAATGAGCAAAAAACACACTTACCGCACCGCGACAATATGGACGGGCAATCTCGGCGAAGGCACATCATCCTACACCGCTTATTTGCGCAACTTTACCGTTTCCGCCGAGGGCAAGCCCGACCTGCACAGTTCCGCCGACCCCGCCTTCCGCGGCGATGCGGGTCGCTGGAACCCCGAAGAAATGCTGTTGGCCGCCGTTTCTGCCTGCCACAAACTATGGTACCTGCACCTGTGTGCCGACGCGGGCATCTGCGTTACCGCCTACACCGATCATGCCGAAGCGGTGATGGACGAAGGCGGGAATGGGAGCGCGGGGCGTTTCGTCTCCGCCGTGTTGAAGCCGTGCGTTACCATCGCCGCAGGAAACGACCGCTCCAAGGCTTTGGAACTGCATCACGAAGCGCACCGTCTGTGTTTCATCGCCAACTCGGTCAACTTTCCGATTGAATGCCGCGCCGAAATTGAGAGCGGAGAGGTCGTCTGAAAACCGAATGTCTGTTTGGGATGCACGGATAGGTCAAATTCAAATAAGACATACCTAATGCCGTCATTCCCGCGCAGGCGGGAATCCAGACCTCGATTCTAGAAGTATTATTTGTCTATTTAAGGTTGTCTGAAAGTTGATAGAACAAGGAACGGAATATGTGGAATTTAATCAACGCCCCCGAAACGGAAATCTTCGGCATCGCCATCGCGCTGATGGTTTTGCTCGGCGTATTGGAAGTCATCTCCATGCTGGCGGGCGGCATCAGCGACTGGCTGGACAACCTGCTGCCCGACAGCTTAACCGAAACCGCGCACGCCGAAGTCGGGCTGGACGCTGCGGACGCAGGCGTGTTCGTCAGGTTTCTGAGCTGGCTGTATGTCGGTCGCGTGCCGGTGTTGATGCTGATGGTGGTGTTCCTTGCCGTGTACGGATTGACGGGCTACCTGTTTCAGACGACCTTTGCCGCCGTGTTCGGCAGCTATCTGAACGGATGGCTGGCGGCAGTAGCCGTGTGGTTCCTTTCGCTGCCGCTGGTGCGCCTGACGGCGGGCGGACTGTACAAAATCATGCCCAAAGACGAAACCACCGCCGTTTCGCAGGAAAGTCTAATCGGACGCATCGGCACAGTGGTGCTGGGCGAAGCACGGGCGGGCAGCGCGGCGCAGGTGCGGGTGAAGGATGTGTACGGACAGCAGCATTATGTGATGGCAGAACCGGATTCCGACGAAGTGTTGAAACAGGGCGACACGGTGTTGCTGGTGTCGCTGGAGGGAAATACGTTTAAGGCAATTTTGAATCCGAGCGGGAGCTTGGTGGATTGAGGTCGTCTGAAAAGATATAGTGGATTAACTTTAAACCAGTACGGCGTTGCCTCGCCTTAGCTCAAAGAGAACGATTCTCTAAGGTGCTGAAGCACCAAGTGAATCGGTTCCGTACTATCTGCACTGTCTGCGGCTTCGTCGCCTTGTCCTGATTTAAATTTAATCCACTATAAACGTCGGTTTGCAATGAACCATCATTTTTATCAATTAATTAGAAAAACAAAACGGGGATAGATATGGATCATTTGGCGCAGTCCGAGCGCGATATGCAATCCCGCATCGAAGCGTTGAAAAACAAGCTGCCGCGAGGAGTCATCGTTGTCGGCGACGGACTGCTGTTTCAGCATTCGTTATTCAGAGGTTTGTTGTTTCAATCCTTGGTTGCTTTCTTGTTCGGTCTCATCGGCGTGGGCGGTCTCTGGCTGAAGATAGTGAAATGGATGGATCTATCGCTTTCTAGCAACATGACTTGGCTGCTGGCTATTGTATTCACGCTATGGTGGTTGTGGCGTGCGGAACGTTGGTGGTGCGGGCTGACGACCCGAAAATCGATTTATATTGATCGCGAAAAATTGATTATTTACGGTGCATTCGGACGCATCCGTTATCAAGGCGGACATGACGGGGCTTACAGGAAGTTTGACCGTATACATATGCGGGACATCGTCGGAGTCAGTCTGATTACCGAACGCAGAGGAACAACAGTCATCGGCGGGTTGCTGGGCTTAGGAAGACACAATATTTGTACAACAGCTTCCCAAAACGAATTTATTGAATTAACAGGTTGGCAGTGGAATTCAAGGTAAGATACCCAGCTATCAGACTGCGAAAAAAGAAACACCCAAGAATATTGATAAAACACAAAACAATAATCAGGAAAACAAATTTGTATGGATAACTCTCTTAACAACGAGCCAAGTTTGGAAAAATCCAACTCGGCAGCATTATGGCTGAAACGGACAACGGCCTTAATATTGTGGCTTGCCGCGTTTCTGTCGGGTGTAACGGCTTTGTATGGTCTGACCAGAGCGGGCAGTGAACCTGCAAATCTGATACTCGTCGCCTTATTGTCGGCAGGGGCGTGGTACGGTATCTATTTCGGCGGACGACTGACAGGCTGGTTCAGGTCGTCTGAAAACCCGCAAATCCGCTACCCCGCCATTCATTGGGCAATATGGACGCTTGAAACATTTTTCGCCTTATTTTTTGCAAGCATCATTTTCGATAAACAAAACATAGGATTGGTGGTTTTTTGCCTGATTTTTAGCGGCTTGGCGGGCGTGTCTGCATATTTGCGCGGCAAACGGCTGATTGCCGATTACCGGCTACGGAAAAATACCGAAGTCCGTGCAACGGTATGGCGGCTGATATGGAGCTTTATTTTTGCACTGTTATGGTCGGCAACCATCTTGCTCTGCCTGTATGCGCTTCTACGCCAAATGGCATTGCCTGAAGGAATTGAGCCTGCTACTTTCTGCTTTATCTTCATCCTAACCGTACTGTCGGGATGTGCTGCATATTACTGCTGGAATGGGTTGGCAAAATTGTTCCAAAAATATGCACAACAACAGAAAACGTGGTAGGCCAAATATCCGTCTCCGGCGTAATTCGACATGATGCCTATGTTAAATAACCAAGTCCGTAGCGTGGGCTTTGCCCACGAAGCAAACAGCTCGGATGATCGTTTAATTCAAGCGGCAGTAAGTCGCGGGCAAAGCCCACGCTACGGTTTGCAAAAAACAGAAATGGTAGGTCGGATTCTTGAATCCGACCTACCTTTAAAATCCCAGATTTTTAACCTTTCAGACGACCCCAAACCCTAAAAAACCGTCTGAACCCACGCCCCTCAAGGGTATATCGACAACAAGAAAGGAAAACCCATGAACTTAGTTTCCCTCGGCACCATTTCCGGTGTCATGCTCG
>NZ_JBQCXF010000126.1:0-7776 GCF_051956635.1 Neisseria sp. P0022.S010
GTATTTCTATTTGATGAAAATCGGCATTTTATTTGTGAAATGCGCAAAATTTGGTTCTTCAAGTCGGGAATATCCTCCCATCTCGTTTCATTTTTGAACGATAAAATAAATTTTCTTTATCGTTTTTCAGACGGCCTGTTGGCACTCAGCTTCTGAAATAAAACCCTGCTTCATCTTCGCAACGGCGTATCTGCCAACCGTAAACCGATTCAAGCAAGTCGGGACGCATCACTTCGCCCACCTTGCCTGATGCAACGACTTTTCCTTTATCCATCAAAATAATATGTTCCGCATAACGCGCGGCGAGGTTTAAATCGTGCAATACCATCATTGATGAGGCACGGTTTGAATGCCCGGCCAAATACTGCATCAGGCGGTGTTGGTGGCGGATATCGAGATGGTTGCACGGTTCGTCCAAAAGCAAGACTGGCGCGTTTTGCAACAGGGCGCGGATGATGTTGGCACGTTGCTGTTCACCGCCAGAAAGCCTGCTGATGCGTTTATCCGCCAATGCCGTCAAATCAAAATAGTGGAGAAGCTCATCCGCCCATTCATGGTTCAGACGGCCTTTTTGCACAAATGACGCCAGAGCAATATATTCGCGTACGGTCATCGGCATGTTGTAACGCCCATGCTGCCCCACCCATGCCACCCTGCCCGCGCGGATTTGCGGCGCGACGGCCTCACCGAAAAGCGTGATTTTCCCCTGCCCTGTTTGCCCGATTAAGGCACGCAACAAAGTGGATTTGCCCGCGCCATTCGGACCGATAATGACGGTCATGCCCGAAGGTATATCCAGTTGATCGATTTCAAGCAGGGTTTTGTCTTGGACGCGGACGGAAAGATTACAGATTTGAAATAAGGTGTGCATGGCAAAAAATATGGGGCAATGAAGTTTCAGACGGCCTGTTTAGGCATCAACGGCTTTTCAAAGGCTTGATAAACAAATACATAAAAAATGGTCCGCCCAATAAGGCAATCACGATACCGACCGGCAGATCGACAGGGTATGTCAGCCAGCGCGCCGCGCCGTCCACCACCATCAAAAACACTGCGCCCAACCAAGCCGACAGCGCAATCAGTTTGCGGCGGCTGCCGCCGACGGTTTGCGCCAGCACATTGGGGATCATCATGCCGAGAAAACCGATGATGCCCGAAAGCGATACCGCCGCCCCCGTCATCAATGCCGCGCCGATTACGGTTTGCACACGCAAAGCCCCAACTGATACACCCATACTGGCAGCCGTATCTTCCCCCGTCATCAAAACGTCCAGCCGCCTGCCTGCGGATAACAAAATCAGAAAACCGGGCAACATGACCGCAATTGCCGCGACAGGCGATGAGAAACCGGCTTCGGCAAGGCTGCCCGACAGCCATGTGGTCGCGCTGCGCAATACCAAATCGTCAGATAAAAACAAAATCATGCTGACCACAGCGCCCGAAAACGCGCTCAACACAAACCCCAACACCAGCAATCCCAAAGTACCGCCGCCGAGCAGTTTGTGCACTGCCAAAATCAGCAGGCACACACCCAATGCACCGAGAAAAGCCGCCGCCGGCACACCCATCGCACCACCACCCAAAGCCAATAGCACAATCACGCCCAAGGCCGCACCGCCCGACGTCCCGATCAAACTCGGATCGGCCAGCGGGTTTTCAAATAAAGCCTGCAATGCCGCACCTGAAGCGGACAAACCGGCTCCGACCAAAAGCGCGGTATAGATGCGCGGTAAACGGATTTGGCGGACGGTTTCATCCATCGCCAACGGCGACTCCCACGCACCAAAACCGATGCCGCAGCACAAATAAACGGCGGCGGCAGTAAGCAGCAGGCAGAGGGTAAGGGTATGCGGTTTCATGACATCATGCGGTTTAAGCGGATTGAGGAACAGTTTCAGACGGCATTTTTAAGACAGCCGTTTTACTTCCTCCTCAATAAGAAGGAACAAATCAAGGCCGTCTGAAAACAAAAATCAGGCAAGGCGTTCAAAACAGGCGCGTTTATTTCGCCAAACCGTGCAAACGCTGAATCACTTGCGGCGTATCCAGCCCGTAACGGAACATATCGTTGGCCTTCCACAAATAAATTTTGCCGTTTTTCGCGGCAGGCGAGCCGGCGATTTCGGGGCGTGCGGCAAAGGTTTTGACGTTGCCTATCATGGCAGTGTTGTGGTCGGCAATAATGATGATGTCGGGTTTGGCCGCAATCCATGCCTCACGCGTCATCGGTTTGAGGCCGTCAATGGCGGCTGCGGCATTGATACCGCCGGCACGGCGGATGATTTCGTCGGCGGCAGTATTCTTGCCCGATACGATGCGCCCGTCGTAGCTGAAGAGGTAGCGTTTGCCACTGGAAGGCTGCTGTTTCATATCCGCCTGCCACTTACTGGCCAACTTGTCCGCCTGCGCACTTTTGCCGATAAGCTGGCCGATGTTGCGGATACTTTGCGGATAGGCGGCGATGCTGTCATCGGGCGCAACATTGACGGCTTTAATGCCTGCTTTTTGCAGGTGGGCAAAAATATCGGCAGGCTGCGCCATCCATGACCCGATGGCGATGTCGGGTTTGGCAGCCACAATCGGTTCAACCGTCAGACGGCGATGAATGCCGATACTGGGCTTGTTCTTCAACGCCGGATTTTGAACGGTCTGATCGCGGCCGACGATTTCGTCCAATGCGCCGAGTGCGGCAACAATGTCTGCCGTATCGGGGGTTAACACGACGATGCGTTGCGCGTGTGCAGTGCCGGTCAACGAAATAAGTGCGGAAAGCAGGAGGAGTTTGAGTTTCATTGTTTTTTTCCTTGTCGCATACTTTCAGACGGCCTGCTCGTTTTCTCAGGCCGTCTGAAAACGGTTGAATCACATTAGAACTTCAGTTGTACGGTTGCGGCGAAATTGCGGCCGGTTTCGGTGTACAAGTCCATCACACTGGTACGGCTCATGCCGGCAACGTCTGCGTGCTGCCAGTATTTTTTGTTGCCGACGTTGTAGATGTTTGCGCCGATTTCAAGGTTTTTAAACGGTTTGTACCACGCGCCGACATCCCATACGCCATAACCCGGCGCTTGGAAAACAGTGTCGCTGCTGACACGGCTGTGTTTTTTCGACCAGCGCAGCTTGGTACCCACACCCCATTTTTCCTGAGTGTAATCCAAACCCAAAACGCCGTTGAGCGGATAAGCGGAATCCAACGGTTTGCCATCCTGCTGCTCACCGCGCATCCAAGCGATGCTGCCGGAGACTTGCCAGTCCGGCAGGAATTTGTAGGCGACAGAAGCTTCAGCACCGTAGGTTTTGACGTGATCAAGGTTTTGATATTGGTACTGGATAATCGGGCGTCCGCCAACGATGGAGGTGCCGATTTCAGTGCGGTTGATGAAGTTGCGGTAACGGTTGTAGAACGCGGTGACTTGCGCACGGGCGCGTTCGTTTTTGAACTTCATCCCCAATTCAAAGCTGTTGGAGCGTTCGGATTTGAGATCCGCATTCGGGATGACGGCATAGCCGTAGGTCGTGTTGGCAAACGCCATGGTTGCGCTGTCAAACGGCGGCGTGCGGAAGCCTTGTGAATAAGTGGCAAAACCGGTGAACTGCTCGCCCATCGGCACACTCAGGCGCAGGCTGGGCGTAAACGCGGAATCACTAAAGCGCGTCGCCGTTCCGCTGGGATTGGCATTGAGATAGGCTTGGTCGGTCGAAGTGTTCAGCTTGTCTTTTTCGTAACGCAAGGCCGGAGTTAGAACAATGCCGTTGCCGAAGGTCAGGCTGTCTTGTGCGTAAACGCTGAACGTTTTGCGCTTGCTGTCGGGGAAGGTTTTATTCGGATAGGTGCTGCCTGCATAAACTTTGCTGACGGCGCCGTTCAGATTGTCCACTGTCAGACTGTCGCGCGGACGGGCGGTCTCGGTGTGTTTGTATTCGGCACCGGCAACGACGGTTTGTTTGACCGCGCCGTCAAACTCCCACACGCTACGTCCGTTCAGCCCGCGTATGGTCTGATTGAAACCGTAGTCGGAATAACGGGTCGAGTTACCTAATTGGCGCGCGCCCATACGCGTAATGCTCACATCGACGGCATCGTCTTCCGTACGCAGTTTTTGCTGATAGGCAGTCAGGTTGGCTTCTTTCAGACGGCCTTCGCCAGTGTAGCGGTAGCCTGCTTCGATACGTTGACGGCGGATGCGGTCGCGAGCATTGCTCTCAGATGTTGCGATGGTTACCGGCCCGCGCGATCGCGAACCCAAGCTGTTTGCCAACACGGTATCGTTGGCGTGGTAATACTGTTCGTACAAAGTTTCCAAGCGGTGGCGTTCGTTGCCGATATTGCCTTTCGCCAAGATATTGTAGGCATTGTTTTTCTGTGGATTGGTGGCAGTACGCGCAGTCGAGTAGTTGGTATCGCTGCCCATGTTTTCGGTTTCATGACCTTGACGGCGCGTCAGCATCAGCAGACCTTCGGCGTTTTCATGAAAACCTGCCACAGTCGCCGTTACGCCATGGCTGCGGTCGCGGCTGCGGTAGCCGTGTTTCAAGCCAAAATAACCGCGTTTGCCTTCATCGACGAAATCACTCGGAGAAAGCGTCACCATATTCACCACGCCGCCGAGCGCGTCACTGCCGTACAGCGCGGAATAAGGACCTTTGACAATATCGACCTGCTTGAGCGTGTCGCTTTCGACCATATCGCGTCCCGAAATCGCGCCGTTGGAGCCGCCTCCTGCATAAGATTCGGGAATGCGCACGCCGTCCACCATCATCAGAATGCGGTTGCCGTCTATGCCTCGGATATTGATACCGGCATGACCGCGGCGGTTGTTGTCTGACGGCACGCTGACGCCGGGTTCGTACAAAACGATATCGTCCAAATTCTGCGCCGACGCTTGGTTTAAGGTCTTGCGCCCGATAACCGACACATTCGGCGCAGCTTTGTCCAGCGTTTGCGCGTTGCGGTCGGCCGTGACTACCACAGGCTCTATTTCTGCCTGAGCTACCGGCATCTGAGCCGCATATAACTGTCTGGAAAAAACCGCCCCTACTACACAGGCAATCGCTTTCTTTTTCATTACATAACCTTATTATTTGAATAATAATGGTTTGCATTTATAAAATAAATAGGCGGTTTTTGCAAGTTTGGGAACTGCAAGACAGCACTAACAAAGGTGCGGAGCATATGTATTCGTCTGACTACGCCTGCCTGCTCTAACCTGCCCATGATTGACTGATACGGCAGCGATGCGGCCGTTAAGCCATAAACGCAGTTTTCAGGCTATCTGAAAACCCTGTGCAGACTGCTTTTAAAGGCCGTCTGAAATCCGAAAAGCAGCCTGCACTTTGAAAACAAGGTGCAGGCTGCTTTAGGGTAATAAGCCGTTTATCAATCCAGTTTCAGGATTTCTCCGTCTTCCGGAACGTTCACACGGCTTTCAATGCCTTGACCGCGTATAAATTTACGCATATCGGCGCGGCTGACGGCGGTATGATTCACGGTATCCATGTGTACGGTGATGATTTTGGCTTTAGGCATGACTTGGCTGGCTTTTAATACATCAGCCGTCCCCATAATAATGCCGTCTGAAATGCCTGAAATCAGCGCGTAGCCCGTGTTCATAATCAGATAATCGGGTTTGTAGCGGTTCAATGCTTTGTTTACATCTGCCGTCCACACAGTATCACCCATAATATAAGCGGTTTTGTGTCCGCTGCTTTGGAATACCACACCCATTGCATCGCCTAAGATTTCGGCTAGCTGCGGGTTGGCATACATGGCTTCTGTACCGTGTACGCCGCCGGTTTTGCTGATGGTTACGCCGTTGAAGACGGCGCTGCCGTTCAACACGCGTTCGAACAATTCGACAGACAAATCCGCAGTGGTGTCGAGCTGTCCACCCGCTTCGATACCGGACGCGTCTTCGGCAGCCTGAACGTATTCCGCAGCCTGAAAAACAAAATGTGCGACGAAAATTTCCCTTGGACATCCGCAACAGAGGGCATGGTTGATTCAAGCTATTTTGTGAAAAACGGTAAGACTATGAACCGTCCTGTCTGCAACCACGGCGGCTTGACCGATTCGGGCTATCTGGCAAGCGCGCTTCAACCTCATTGGTCGATTGATGCCGAATTGGGCAGCCGTTTCCTTGTCAACAAACTGGAAACAGGCGTGCGCTTCCATTATCACAGCCGCGTCTATGAAAACCGCAATGATGCGTGGCAGCCCCACTACAACGTATTCAATCAATATATGGGAACTAATCATAAACCCCAATATAACGATATGCGCTGGCAGCCTGTTGCGGTATGGGATGCCTACCTGCGCTATAAAATCGGCAAAAACCTGACTGCCGAACTGGTGGGCAGCAATCTGACCAACCGCTACTACCTCGACCCAATGAGCCGCTCCTATCTGCCTGCACCGGGCAGGACAATACGCATTGGGATAACTGGAAAAAGGCCGTCTGAACATTGGGTTTTAGACGGCTTTTTACATGATGGCTTAGTTATGCCCTACTCTTTCATGTTATATGAAAGTTGAAGCTAACCTGCATAATTTTTATATCTTCTGCTTTGGAATTAAAAAGGCTGCTTGAAAATGAAACGTCAATATTTCAGACGGCCTTTGCTTTATAGCAAACTCGAAATCTATGCCACGAAATCCAACCCTATGTCTAACGAGCGGCTACTGTGGGTCAGATAGCCGAGGGCGATGCCGTCTACGCCGGTTTGTGCCACACGCTTCAGGCGGTCGAAGCCGATGCCGCCCGATGCTTCGCAATAGATGGTATGGGGGTGGACGGTTTGTGTGTGGCAGCGGTTTGCCGCTTCTTTCAGGGTTTCGTCGTCCATGTTGTCCAGCAAAATCCGTTCCGCACCCGCCGCGATGGCTTCATCCAGTTGTGCCAACGTGTCCACTTCGATTTCTACGCAGGTCAACGGTCCGACCGCCTGTTTTGCCTGTCGAACTGCTTGGGCGATGCTGCCGCAATAGGCGAGGTGGTTGTCTTTGATGAGTACGGCGTCGTCTAAACCCATGCGGTGGTTCACGCCTCCGCCCGCCCTGACGGCGTATTTTTGCAGGACGCGCAGCAGGGGGATGGTTTTGCGGCTGCACACGATGTCTGTACCGTATTCGGCGACTTCGGCAACGGCAAGCGCGGTGGCGGTGGCGATGCCGCTTAAGTGCGTGAGGTAGTTGAGCGCGGTGCGTTCGGCGGCAAGCAGCGCGCGGGTGTTGCCTTCGACGGCGGCAAGCGTCTGACCTGCGCGGACGGCTTGCCCGTCTTGGATTTCGGCTTGGAAGCGGACGGACGGATCCATCGTCTGAAAGGCGAGGCGCGCCAAGTCTATGCCTGCGATGACGCCGTTTTCGCGGCTGACGAGGAAGAGTTTGGCGGTTTTGTCGGGTGAGATGACGGCGGCGGACGTAATGTCGCCGCGCCTGCCCAAGTCTTCGCTCAAGGCTTGTTCCACCATGGGGCGCAACAGGGTGTCGGGCAGGGGGAAGAGGGTGTTTTCAGACGACATGGAGTTTCCTTTGTTGAAAAATATTGATGTTGTACGATGGGGCAAAACTTCATTTTATAGTGGATTAACAAAAACCAGTACGGCGTTGTCTCGTCTTAGCTCAAAGAGAACGATTCTCTAAGGTGCTGAAGCACCAAGTGAATCGGTTCCGTACTATCTGTACTGTCTGCGGCTTCGTCGCCTTGTCCTGATTTTTGTTAATCCACTATAGGTCGTCTGAAAACGGGCTAACGGCTGCCCAGCGGCAGTCCGATG